>NZ_LSIS01000014.1:0-13514 GCF_001556365.1 Blastomonas sp. CCH1-A6
TTCGTCGCCAAGTCTCGCTGCCTCTCCCATCAAGGGAGAGGCGTGGCTAAGCCGCCACGCGGCTTGCGGGCCCCGGCCTGCGCCGGGGACCGGTCAGGGCCGGTGCCGCCTCAGCATTCCGCGCCTTTGCAGATCGGCGAGATGCAGCGGGAAGGACAGGACCAAAGGCAGCGCGATCCACGGCCAGGCGGCGCCGGTGAGCGCAGCGCGCAGCGCGAGCATCATCAGCACCGCCGCGCTCAGCCCCAGGCCGACGTCGAGCGCCCGGTTGCCGCCCAGCACCAGCCAGACGAACTCTGCCGCGAGCACCGCCAGCACCAGATCGACGACATGACCGCTGGCGAACAGGGCGCGCACGACCTCCATCAGCCGAACGGCCCGTTGAGCTGGACGATGGCATAGTTGAGCGCCGCCGCCACGCTGACCCAGGCGATATAGGGCAGTAGCAGCCAGGCCGAGAGCTTCGAGAAGCGCCCGCAATAGACGATCAGCCCCGCGATCGAGAGCCAGAGCAGCGCGACCTCGATCAGTGCCCAGTCGGGCCGCTGCACGCGGAAGAAGAGAAGGCTCCACAGCACATTCAAGAATCCGTTGAACGCGAACAACCCGATGACATTGGTGCGCGCCTTGACGCTGGGCGCGGCGCGCCAGGCGGCGAGCGAGGCCATCGCGGCGAGGGCGAAGATCAGCGTCCAGGCGACGCCATAGAGCCAGCCGGGCGGGGCCCAGTCGGGCTGGGCCAGCGCCTGGTACCAGGGGCCGAGATCGGTGATCGTCGCGCCGCCCGCCGCGACGACCAGAGCCGCCATCGCCGCCAGGATGACCGGCAGCAAGCCTTCACGATGCATTCCAGCCTCCCAGCTGCGGCCTCTCGACCGTTACGTCCCGAGCGTCGGATCAGGCCCGCGACAGGCCGAGCAGATGCCCCATATCCTTCACGAAGATCTTCGCATGCGCCACCGGTTTGCGGCGCACCAGCTCCTTGTGCATATAGCTCTGCCAGGTGAGATATTGCACGTCTGGATCGGCGCACATCTTGACGAAGCGCTCGCGGCGCTTGTCCGACGAATACCAGAAATATTGCATGATCCCGAGGATCCAGAACACCTTGCCGTGCCTGGCCATGAACGCCTTGCGCGCCTGCCTGAGCGCGGCCGGCTTGCCGGTGGCGAGGAACTGCCAGACCGCATCCGCCGCCAGTCGCCCGCAGGCCATGGCATAATAGATGCCCTCGCCCGACGCCGGGGCGACGACGCCCGCCGCATCGCCCGCAACCACGATGTCGCGGCCATTGTCCCAGCGCTTGAGCGGTTTCAGGGGGATCGGTGCGCCTTCGGTGCGGATGGTCTCGCAGCTGTCGAGCCCGACCTGCTTGCGCATTATCGCGGTGGTCTCGCGCAGGGCAAAGCCCTTGTGCGCGCTGCCGAGGCCGATGCTCGCGGTCTCGCCGTGCGGAAAGATCCAGGCATAGAAATCGGGCGACAGATGGCCCTGATAATAGACGTCGCAGCGGTCGGGGTCGAAATCCGCCGCCGCTGCCACCGCCGGTTCGGGTGCCTTGACGATCTCGTGATAGGCAAAGACGCATTTCACGTCCTTCGCGCCGGGAATGTTCTGTTTCGCCACGGAAGACCGCGCGCCGTCCGCGCCGATGACGCTGCGGACGCGGAGCCGACGGTCGGGTCCGCCGCGCTCCTGCCGATAGACCAGCACCGCCATGCCGTCGGAATCGCGGTCGATCTTTTCGTAGGTGCCAGTGATCCGCGTCGCGCCGTTGTGGCGCGCGCGCTCGCGCAGCCATTCGTCGAACACGTCGCGGTCGACCATGCCCACAAAGCCCTTGCCCTCGGGTCCGTCGCCCACGGGCATGTCGACCTCGCGGCCCGAGGGCGCGATCATCCGCGCCGCGCGCGCCTTGGCGACGAGCAGCGATTCGGGGATCTCGAAATCCTTGAGCAGCCGGGGCGGGATCGCGCCGCCGCACGGCTTGATCCGCCCGTCGCGGTCGAGCAGCAGCACCTTGAGCCCGCGCCGCGCCAGGTCGTTCGCCGCCGTCGCGCCCGAAGGGCCGCCACCGATGACCGCCACGTCAAAATCCGCCTGTGCCATTGCTCCAAGCTCCTTCCTCAGGCCCTCAGGCCGGTGCCGCCACCATAGACGGATGGGCGCTGCGCATGGTGACGCGCACCCCCAGCATTGCGGCGAGGACGAAAAGCCCGGCCTCGCCCGCAAAGATCAGTTGAAAGGCCGCGCCATCGCTGGCGAGCATGCCGCGCGCCGCATCGACTCCGAGCGCGCCGGTCAGCCCGCCGAGGCCAAAGGCGATGGCCTGCGCCGCGCCCCAGACGCCCATGCGCACGCCTTCCTTCGATTGCTGGCCTGCGCCCGCCAGTCCCATCATCGCGCCGATCGCAGAGACCGCGAACAGCCCGTTGGCAAAGCCGAGCAGCCCGACGTTCAGCCGGAGCGGCCATAGGATGGAGGTGGTCGCGGCAAAGGCGAGCCCGGCGAGCGCCAGCGCGCTGCCGCCGCATCCGGCGAGAATCCACCAGCGCAGGTCCGCTGGCCGCCGTCCGGCAAAGGCGCTGCCGCCGATCCCGGCGACGATCATCCCGGCCATCACCCCGCCATGCTGCAGGCCTGCGAGCTTCGTCGATTCTCCGGGGCTCATGCCGAAGACGAGGCCCGCATAGGGTTCGAGGATCAGGTCCTGCATCGCATAGGCGAGCATCGAGACGAAGACGAAGATGGTGAAGCGGCGTGCGGTTGCATCGCCCATGATCTCGCGCAAGGCCTCGCCGAACGAGGCCGAGGGCGCATCGTCATGCGGATGCGCGGGCGCGACCAGGCGGCGCTCGATCCCCGAGATCGCGGCCCAGGCGAGCAGGAAGGCGCAGAGCGCCACGCCGCCCGAGACGGTGGCGAGCCGTTGTTCGCTGAAAGGATCGATCAGGCTGCCTGCGGTCGCGGCGGCCATCACGATCCCTGCGACCATCATGATCCAGGTGATCGCCGCCGCCGCCGCGCGCCTTTCGGGCACCACGCCCGAAGCGAGCATCGCGAGCAGCGAGGTGCCCGCCGCGCCCACGCCTGCGCCGATCATGCTGAAGGCGAGGATCGCGAGCAGGGTTCCTGGGATCGCGGCGACCGGCAGCAGGATCGTCGCATTGACCGCGACGATGCCGCCCAGCGCCAGGATGCCCATTCCGCCGATGATCCAGGGGGTGCGCTTGCGTCCCTTGTCCGATCCGTGCCCCCACAAAGGCCGCGACAGCTGCACCGCATAATGCCAGGCGACGAGGCCCGCGGGGAGCGCGGCGGGCAGGGCATATTCGACCACCATCACCCGGTTCAGCAGCGAGGTCGCCAGCATCACGATCGCGCCGATGCTGGCCTGGACCAGCCCCATGCGCATGATGTCGGTCCAGCCGAGACCAATTTTCGCACCGGCGCTCATATCCAGCCCCCCAGGCCCAAAGCGGCGGCGAGCATGCCGAGGACATAGGACGAAACGCCGGTGGCATTGTACCAGGGCGCGAACCTGTTGGGATCGGTGAGCAGGCGGCGCATGAACACGATCTGCATCGCAAGCAGCAGCGTCACCGCGATCGCCGAAAACGCCAGCCCCCATTGGAACAGCAGCGCGATCACGATCACCTGCGGCACGGCCATCACCGCGCAGGCGAGCCGCGCGGCAGCGGCGATGCCGAGCGTCACTGGCAGCGAGCGCACGCCCATCGCGCTGTCGCCCTCGACCGCCTTGAAATCGTTCAAGGTCATGATGCCATGCGCGCCGAGGCTGTAGAGCAGGATGACGACCAGCACGCGCGCGTCCGGAAGGCCTCCGGTCATCACGCTCGCGCCGGTGAACCAGCTCAGCCCTTCATAGCTGAGGCCTACGACTGCAGGGCCGATCCAGCCGCTCATCTTGAAGCGGAAGGGCGGTGCGCTGTATCCCCAGGCGCAGAGCAGGCCGACGATCGTTGCGACGAACACCCAGAAGCCGAGCGCGAGCCCGAGCAGCAGCGAGAGCGCGGAGCCGATCAGCGCGACATAAAGTCCCCAGCGCCCCGCAATCCGCCCCGAAGGGATCGGCCGTTCGGGCTGGTTGATCGCGTCGACATGCCGGTCGAACCAGTCGTTCACCGCCTGGCTGGTGCCGCAGACCATCGGCCCTGCCAGCAGCACCCCGCCGAACAGGAACCACCAGCGCCCGTCGAGCCCTGCACCCGACGACATCACCCCGCAGAAGAACGCCCACATCGGCGGAAACCAGGTCACCGGCTTCAACAATTCGAGCACGTCGCGCGGATGCGGAATCGGCGCGGGCGGCGAGATGTTGGCGGAGCGATCCATGCGAGTAAGGCTATGCCTGACGCCGCGGAGTGTCAATCAGAATGGACATGCAGGGGTGTCGCGTTGGGACGTCGCGATCGGGTGGCGGACGCGGGCACGCCACCGCTTGTCACAAAAGCGTTTTGCGATATTCACAAAAACGACATAAAACCTTCATATTGGCGCAGCCGAACCGTCGCGGCAGGGCGCGGCATTGCCACAGGCGCCTGAAAACATGACATTTGCTCGCACGGCATTTTTCCGAAGGCCTCTGGTCGCGATCGCGCTGGCCAGCGTCGCAACGCCCGCGCTGGCCCAGGCTACGCCGGCGCCTTCTGCGGGGCAGCCAGACTATCTCGGCATCATTGCCGATCTCCAGCGCCAGATCGATGAGCTGAAAGCCACGGTCAATGAGCTCAAGGCGGAAAAGCAGGCCGCAGCCGCCCCCGCGCCGGTCGCCGCCTCCGCCCCGCCCGTCCTGGCTCAGGGTACCTTGCCCGCGCCTGCTGCACCCGCTGCAGCTGCTCCACCCGCGCCCGCCCCGCAGGTCGCCGATGCCAGCCCCAAAAAGGGCAAGGCCTGGTATGAAAAGCTGCAGCTGCGCGGCTATACCCAGCTTCGCCTCAACAATATCGTCTCGGGCGATGCCGAGGCGCCGGCGGGGGTGTCGCGGCTGCGCACCATCGGCGATGGCGATGTGCGTTCGGACAATAATTTCAGCTTCCGCCGCGTACGCCTCGTGCTGCAGGGCGATGTCAGCGATTATCTCTCGCTCTACCTCCAGGCGGACATGGCATCGGCCGTTTCGAACCAGTCGGCGGGCGAGCGCCGCGAGGGCTTTGCCCAGCTGCGCGATGCCTATGCCGATGTATTTCCGACCAAGGACAAGAGCTTCCGCATCCGGCTCGGCCAGTCGAAAATTCCCTATGGCTGGGAAAACATGCAGTCCTCGTCGAACCGGCTCGCGCTCGACCGCAGCGACGGCATCAACACCGGCGCGCCGAGCGAGCGCGATATCGGGATCGCCGCCTATTACACGCCCGATCACGTCCAGGACATCTGGGACCGGCTGGGCAAGGACGGACAGAAGCTGTTCGGCAATTACGGGGCCTTCGGTCTTGGGGCATTTAACGGCCAGGGGACCAACCGCACCGAGACCAACGACAATGTCATGATTGTCGGCCTTGCTACCTGGCCGTTCGAGCTCGACGCGCTGGGGCTGGAGGGGCAGGTGCTCGAACTGGGCGGCTCCTTCTATCGCAACCGCGTCAATCCGGAGATCCGCACCGGCGGGGTCAGCCCGATCGATTACAAGGACAACCGCATCGGCGTGCATGCCATCCTCTATCCGCAGCCGTTCGGGCTGCAGGCGGAATGGAACTGGGGCAGGGGGCCGGAATTCGACCCCGCCACCGGCCGTATCGCGGAACGCCCGCTCAACGGCGGCTATATCCAGGCCATGGCCCGCGTGCGGCGCTCGCCGCTCGGCCCCTTCTATCCTTTCGCGCGCTGGCAATATTATCGCGGCGGCTTCAAGGGCGCGACCAATGCCCCCCGGCTGGAGACCGAAGAGCTCGAATTCGGCCTCGAATTCCTGCCCACCCCCGCGCTCGAGCTGACCGTGACTTATGGCTTCGCCTCGCGCAAGGAGGCGGACGAACGCCGCTTCGGCCAGGCCGAGGGCGAACTGCTGCGCATCCAGGCGCAATGGAACTATTGACCATTTCTGCACGCCTTCCAGTATAGACAGGGCGTTTCGGGAGAGGTTTCATGGCGCTGCACCGACTGGCGATGCTGATGGTATTTGCGCCGCTGCTGCTCTTTTCGTCGGCCGAGCGCGCCTCGACTGCGCCGCCGGTGCGGCTTGAGACGGAGGCGCTGACGGGGGATGCGGATGTGACCGTCGCGGGGCAGGTCGCCGCCGCGTCGCAGGCCACGGTCCAGCGCGACGACCGCGTCTATCCCTTCTACATGCCGATGCAGGGCCTGCGTCCCCCTGCCGTCATCATGCGCGTGCGCTGCGATGCCTCCCGCGCGGCGGGCCGCGAAGTGTTCGACCGTCCTTCGGCCGCAGCGATCGAAGGCCGGATCGAGGGCGGATACGAGTTCGTCTACGAGGCCTATGACGGCGCGGGCCGTCCGTGCGTCTATCCCTTCGCCCCGTCGATGCCGCAGATCGTCGGCCAGACCAACGGCACGCAATATATCTTCCGCTCCTCGGTTCCCGGCGTGCAGGTGACCTTCCGCACCAATGATGCCTGGGCGACGATCAACCCGCGCCTGTTCGAGCTGGGGCCGCAGCGCATCCATTTCGAAATGCGCGACATCGCGCTTGATTTTCCGGGCGCAGGCGAGGCCAAGGGCGCGGTGCATCTGGAGGTGCTCGATGTCACGCGACCGGGCCTGATCACCGCCGTGATCCGCCGCTCCACCATCTTCGGCGGCAAGAACGCGATCTTCGTTCCTGGCGGCGAGACCATGGTGCTGATCGAGGACAGCATCATCCGCGGCAATGTCGGCGACAGTGTCGATCAGGAACATGGGACGTACATCAACGGCACGCTGGTCACGCATGTCCGCAACAGCACGTGGTACGGCCAGAAGGGCTGGATCGATGTCGCCAGCGGGCACCAGCTCAAGGACAAGGCCTATTTGCGCGTCTACGAGAATGTCACGGTCGCCAATCTGCCGGGCGCCACGGTGCCCTCGGCCATGCCGCTGGTCGATATCTCGGCCTTCGGTTTCACATGGTCAAACAACCTGCAGTTGAAGCGCGTTCCCCCGGCGCAGGACGTTCGCGATTCGCTCGTCGATCTGCGCACCGAGATCGTCTACGGCGCGCCCGACCATTATCCGTGGAACATCATGGTCGATCCCGGCTGGCGGATGCCCGCCAATCCGCTCGGCGCGCTCGATCAGGTCTATCTTTCGGTGTTCCAGAACACCCTGGTCGACAGCTTCCGCAGCGAACCCCATGTCTTCCGGCTCAACATGCAGGGCCTGGGGGTGGAGCCGGGCACGCCTACGGTGATCGGCAACGAGCAGACGACCAGAGCGCAGCAGCGTATGGTCTCGCTCGCCTTCAACACCCGCGGTACGCTGCGCCGGGCCTATACCAACGAGGGTTGGACCTATTCCGATCCGGTTCTGCCGCCCGAGATGCAATGGGTGAAGGACCGCGACGCGTTCATCCGCCATGCCCTGGGGCTGATCGGGCGCTAGCGGCCCGAAACGTCAACTCAGCTCGTCCTTGCGGCCGATGAGGTTGCCCAGGCCGTGGCGATGGAGCTTCGAATAGAGGCTCTGGCGGCTCAGGCCCAGGATTTCGGCGGCAGAGGCGCGGTTGTCCGAGGTATAGGCAAGTGCTGCCTCGATGCACATCCGCTCGATCAGATCGGTCGATTCGCGCACGATCTCGCGCAGCGGCATGCGCCCGACCAGCTCGGTCAGCTGATCGACCGAGCGCGGAACGTCGCGGTCGGCCGAGGGCAGGTCGCGCACGCGTCGGCTGACGGTGCGGATGGCAAAGCCGTAATGCCCGCCCTGCGCATCGGTCTTGACGCCCGAAACCTCGATCGCTTCCTCGATCGCGTCATCGGCATGGACGATGGTGGTCGCGTTGCGCACCTGGCCGTGATCGTCGAGTTGCTTGCGCATCAGGTCGACATCGATGCCGGGGCGTCCGATAAAGCGGCCCAAGGGCTGCCCGGCAATCGCTTCCTTCGAGCTGCCATGCACCAGATCGACAAAGGCCGAATTGGCGGTGACGATCTGCATCTTCGCGTCGGTGAGCACGAACGCATCGGGCATCCGCTCGATCAGCTCGACCATCGGTCTGCGGCCGCTCGCATCGTCTGCCGATGCACTGTCGCGCGACAGGCGGATCATGAACTGGCGGCCGCTGTCCTGTCGGAAAGGCATCGCGGTGAGCGTCATCGGCGGTTCGCCCTCGCCCATGCTCACTTCCATCTGGCAATGTTCGCCGGTGGCGGTCGCTCCGCCCAAGGCAGCAATAAGATCGTCGCGCGAGATTCCGCCGATGACATTGGCGAGATCGCGATTGTCGAGGCTGCCCGGCTTGGCGCCGAACAGCTGATAGCTCGCCGGATTGGCCGCGGTGATCCGCCGCGTGGTCGCGTCGATCACCAGCACAGGGTCGGAGATCATGTCGAACAGCAGGCGGAACCGCGCCTCGGTCTGGCGCAGCTTCAGATAATCGCGTTCGAGCGACTGCTGCGTCTGCAACAGGCGCTGCTGCAGGCTGGCCCAGGCGCGGACATCGCGGCCGATCGCCATGCGCGGCTTGCCCTCGCCCAGATCGACGAGCCGGTAATGGATCGGCAGATTGCCGTCGGGCCCGGGATGGTTGACCTGGCGCCAGCGGCCGGGCGTTTCCGACGGCGCGCTGGTGAGCATCTCGTTGATCTTGGGACGGCTGTCGAGCGCAACCGTGTCCTCCCAGCGTCGGCCTATCCAGCCGCTGAGGTCGGGCATGTCGTCTGCACTCACGGAAACATCGCTGATGACGCCATTTTCATCCAGCGCCAGGGCAATATCGCCTGCGGCGAGCACCAAAGCGAGTGCTGCGCCGATTTCCAGAGTGCCGACAACGCCTTTGAGGTCGCGGAAAGGCATAGCAGCTGCTGAAGGCTCGTCCTTGTTCATGCCGCGCCGGGTGCGGTCTTCAAAGCGAAAGCGCGGTGCGCTCTACCCCGGCAGAAACCAGTTCGTCGGCCAATGCGAGCGCGGCGGCGGCATCGGCAGCGGTCCCATCCGCCCCCAGCTTGCGCGCAAGTTCGGGATCGTAGCCAATGGCCGGACCGCCGATCATGATTGCCAGTTTGGGATTGCAGGACACGCTTCTCATCGCCGTGAGCAGTTTGGGAACCTGCGCGATATAAAAGTCAGTGGTTACTGTCAATCCGACGACATCGAAGGATGATGAGCCGAGCGCGAGCAGGATTTCCGACTGTTCGGGCTCGATCAGCGTCTCAACATCCCAACCTGCGCGCTGGAAGCACTCGCCGATCATCAGCGTGCCCAGGCTGTGCTGGTCGCGCGGCATGGTGGTGAACAGCGCGCGGTGCGTCCTGAGCGCCCAGCCATCGGGCGGGGGAGCCCAGACCGCGATCGTCCGCAAGAGCAGCTGCAGCCGCCACAGGCCCATGGTCACGTCGACGAAATCGCATTCGTCGCGGTTCCATTTCTCGCCCAGCTCGCGCGCGGTAGGCGCGATCAGCTGGATGAACAGGGTTTCGGGCGCGACCTCGCGGTCGAGATGACCGATGATGATGTCCGCGAGCGTGTTGACCTCGTGCGCCAGCACCTCGTCGGCAAATGCGCGGATCGCCGCCTCGTCGAACAGAGGCGCCATGGATGCAAAGCCTCTGCTGCCTGCGCCCGGACGCTGGTTGTCGTTCGATTGTGTACCTGAAGTGTCGCGAAAACCATCGCCGCCATCCTGCGCGTGCATGGCGGGCGTCACCATGTCGGCAACAGAATCGGCGGGGAAATGCGCCATGCGAGGGTCATCCTGATGCACCATCAGCAGCCGGGGGATGATCTCGTGCTCCACCAGGCGGCCAACGTCGTCGTTCGGCATATGACGAACAACGCGGCTCTGCCCGGTCTGCTCGCCGTCCCAGGGCGACGTCTTCTTGCGCAACCGTGCGTTGCGGAAAAGCTCCGTCGTAGACCTGATCAAATCGATCCCAAAAAACCGAGGCCATTCAGACTCTCCAAGGTCTTGTCGGTGCATCGGGCACCGGCCTCATGGCTGGAAACGTTCTATGCGCTCACCCTCGCCAGGCCATGACCCTACGCCTGTCCAGAAGGCCTGACAACATAAGTTTTGTCAAGAAAACTATACGTCAATTTATCTTGACACTTTTGCCGACCGGGGCGTAGGTTTCCTGACTTGAAACGGGAGGCGTTCAAACGCTCATGCCACTGGAAAATCAGCCTGGAACTGCGGAGAACCGCAAGCTTGAGGGCGGTCCGGTGGGTCGTTCGCCCCGGGCCATCCCGGTTACCCTCTACACCCCCGAAGAGCGGCAACGTCGCGATTCGAGCGTCTGGACGCTGGTTCAGGGCGTGCTCGCTCCGGTGCAGTTCCTGGTCTTTCTGGTCAGCCTGGCGCTGGTATTGCGCTATTTCGGGACAGGTGAGGGCGCATTCGCCGCCGATGCCTCGATCGTCATCAAGACGCTCACGCTTTACACGATCATGATCACCGGCTCGATCTGGGAGAAGGTGGTGTTCGGCAAATGGCTGTTCGCCCCCGCCTTCTTCTGGGAGGACGTCTTCTCGATGCTCGTGCTGGCGCTGCACACCGCCTATCTGGTGATGCTGTTCGCGGGCCTGGGCACGACCGGCGAGCGCATGGGCGTCGCGCTGGCGGGCTATGCCGCCTATATCGTCAATGCGGGCCAGTTCCTCTGGAAGCTGCGCATGGCGCGGCTGCAGGGCACGGGCACATCCGAGTCGCAGCCGCGACTGGCGGTGGCGCGATGATCGCCGCTGCACCCCCCGTGCTCGACCAGGGTTGCGCTTCGGCGCCGGTGCTGCGCGAGCGCGGCCAGCGCGAGGTGTTCTGCGGGCTGACCGGCATCGTCTGGCTGCACCGCAAGATGCCCGATGCGTTCTTCCTCGTGGTCGGATCGCGCACCTGCGCGCATCTGCTGCAGTCCGCGGCGGGCGTGATGATCTTTGCCGAGCCGCGCTTTGCGACCGCCATCATCGAGGAACGCGATCTGGCGGGCCTTGCCGACGCGAACGAGGAACTCGACCGCGTCGTTCGCCGCCTGCTGGCGCGCCGCCCGGAGATCCGTACGCTGTTCCTGGTCGGCAGCTGTCCGTCGGAAGTGATCAAGCTCGATCTGGCCCGCGCCGCGCAGCGGCTGGCCGGGGCGTTCCTGCCCGATGTCCGCATCGTCAACTATTCGGGCAGCGGTATCGAGACCACCTTCACCCAGGGCGAGGATGCGTGTCTCGCCGCGCTCGTTCCGTTCATGCCCGAACCGGCCGTCGGCGCCGAACCCGAGCTGCTGATCGTCGGCGCATTGCCCGATATCGTCGAGGACCAGCTGCTTCGGCTGGTGCGCGATCTTGGCATCGCCCGCGTCTCCTGCCTGCCCGCGCGAGAATCGCGGGAGCTGCCTGCGGTGGGGCCGAACACGCGCTTCCTGCTCGCCCAGCCGTTCCTTGGCGATACCGCGCAGGCACTCGAGGACCGCGGCGCCGTGCATCTTTCCGCCCCCTTCCCCTTCGGCGCGGAGGGCACGACCGACTGGCTGCACGCTGCGGCGCGCGCGTTCGATATCGACGAGATGCACTTCCGCAGCGTCGTCGCGCCGGGCCGAGAACGCGCCAAGCGCGCGCTCGAGCACAGCCGCGCGCAGCTCGAAGGCAAGAGCATCTTCTTCCTCCCCGATTCGCAGCTCGAACTGCCGCTCGCGCGTTTCCTGCACCGCGAACTCGGCATGGTACCAGTCGAGGTCGGCACGCCCTATCTGCACCGCGCGCATATGGCGCCGGAGCTCGCGCAGCTGCCCGAGACGACCGTGATCAGCGAAGGCCAGGATGTCGACCGCCAGCTCGACCGGGTGCGCGCGTCCCGGCCCGACATCACGGTGTGCGGGCTCGGCCTTGCCAATCCGCTCGAGGCGGAAGGCTTCACCACCAAATGGGCGATCGAGCTGGTCTTCTCGCCCATCCACGGGTTCGACCAGGCGGGCGATCTTGCCGAATTGTTCGCACGGCCGATCCGTCGCCGCGACGTGTTGAGGGTTTAGCGCCATGCAGCTGTCGGTCTGGACCTATGAAGGGCCCCCTCATATCGGGGCGATGCGGGTAGCGACCGGCATGCGCGATGTGCACTATCTGCTGCACGCGCCGCAGGGCGATACCTATGCGGACCTCCTGTTCACGATGATCGAGCGGCGCGGCAAGCGCCCGCCGGTCACCTATACCACCTTCCAGGCCCGCGATCTGGGCAAGGACACCGCCGAGCTGTTCCAGTCCGCTGCGCGCGATGCGGTGGCGCGGTTCCAGCCCGCTGCCATGCTGGTCGGGGCCTCGTGCACCGCCGAACTCATCCAGGACGACCCTGCCGGAATGGCGCAGGCGATGCGCCTTGATATTCCCGTCATTCCACTCGAACTGCCCAGCTATTCCCGCAAGGAGAACTGGGGAGCATCGGAGACTTTCTACCAGATAGTCAGAGCTCTCGCGGTCGGGGATTCCTCCCGCCCCGCACCGTGCCAGGCAGGTTCTCCGCGTCCCAAAGCGAACCTGCTTGGGCCGAGCGCACTGGGTTTTCGCCATCGAGACGATATCGTCGAGATCGCGAAGATACTCACTGCGCTCGGCGTAGAGATCAACGTCACCGCGCCGTTGGGGGCGAGTGCGGCGGACATCGCCCGGATAGGGGAGGCCGATTTCAACATCGTGCTCTATCCGGAAATCGCCGATACGGCGGCGCGCTGGCTCGAACGCCAGTTCCGCCAGCCGTTCACGAAGACCATCCCCATCGGCCATGGCGCGACCATCGACTTCATCCATGAGGTCGCCAGGCTCGCCGGTGTCGATCCCGCGCCGGCGCTCGACATGGCCGAGGCCCGGATGCCGTGGTGGAGCCGCTCGGTCGATTCGACGTACCTTACCGGCAAGCGTGTCTTCATCTTTGGGGATGCGACCCATGCCATCGCTGCCGCCCGCGTGGCGCGCGACGAGTTGGGCTTCGTGGTCTGCGGGCTGGGCTGCTACAACCGCGAATTCGCGCGCGACCTGCGCGCTGCGGCTGCCGAGCATGGCGTCGAGCCGCTGATCACCGACGATCATCTCGAGGTCGAGGAGGCGATTGCCGCCGCGCATCCCGAACTGGTGCTGGGCACGCAGATGGAACGGCATATCGCCAAGCGGTTGTCGATCCCCTGCGCGGTCATCTCCGCGCCGGTCCACGTGCAGGATTTCCCCGCCCGGCATAGCCCGCAAATGGGCTTCGAGGGCGCAAATGTGCTGTTCGACAGCTGGGTGCATCCGCTGGTCATGGGGCTCGAAGAGCATCTGCTGACGATGTTCCGCGATGACTTCGAATTTCACGACGGAGCGGGCGCGAGCCATCTGCACGCCAGCGCGCCGAAAGCTGTTCCCCTCCCTGACCAGGGAGGGGCTAGGGG
>NZ_LSIS01000147.1:0-5858 GCF_001556365.1 Blastomonas sp. CCH1-A6
TTATGGGGGTGGGTGGTAGGGGTGGGGTGATATGGCGATAACTGCGTCCGTATGTTGGCTGTAAGGTGGGGGCGATAAGCAGGCTGTGAAAAAATATCACAGGATATCAGATGATGCCCGGTAACGTTGGAGGCGCAAGGCCCGGTGCTGGTCGCCCCAAGGGCGCTCCGAATAAGGCAGGCCGCGAGCTGCGCGAGCTGGCGCAGCAGTACACCGAGACTGCACTGGCAGCGCTGGTCAAGATCGCCAAGACGGGAGAGAGCGAGTCCGCGCGCGTGTCCGCTGCGACGGCGCTGCTGGACCGCGGCTATGGCCGTCCGGCGCAGGCGATCGAACATAGCGGGCCGGATGGCGAGGCAATTCAGATCGGGAAGGCAACCGCCGATGCAGCAGATTTCACCAGCGCAATTTCTCGCCTCGCTGCCCGAGGTGGAACGCCAGCAGGCGCTCAGCCAGTTGACGATGGAAGCGCGGGCAGCGCTGAAATGGCATTGGCCATTCTGGGCGCGTCCAAATCAGCTGCCCCCAACGGGTGACTGGGCGACCTGGCTAATTTTGGCGGGGCGCGGCTTTGGTAAGACTCGGGCCGGTGCGGAGTGGATCCGCGCCATGGCATGCGGCGACACCCCGATGTCTGCAGGCCGTGCCGGGCGCATCGCGATCGTGGCGGAAACGGCAGCCGACGCCCGCGACGTGCTGGTGGAAGGCGATAGTGGAATCATGTCAGTGCACCCGCCGGAGGTCCGGCCGCATTATGAGCCGTCAAAGCGCCGCCTGACTTGGCCCAATGGTGCCGTGGCGACCCTCTACAATGCGACCGAGCCTGACCAGCTGCGCGGGCCGCAGCATGACGCGGCTTGGTGCGATGAGCTCGCCAAGTGGCAGCATGCGCGCGACACATGGGACCAGCTGCAATTCGGGCTGCGCATCGGCGATCGCCCGCGCGTGACGGTAACGACGACACCCCGCCCGATTCCTATCATCCGCGAGCTGCTGTCTGCCCGCGATACTGTCGCGGTGCGCGGCAGCACCATGGACAATGCTGGCAACCTTGCCGCGCCGTTTTTGGCCAAGATGCTCGACAAGTACGAGGGCACCCGGCTGGGCAGGCAGGAATTGAATGCCGAGATCCTCGACGACGTGCCAGGCGCGCTCTGGACGCGCGACATGCTCGAGGCGAACCGCGTCAAGCAGATGCCGGAAATGAAGCGTGTCATTGTCGCGGTCGATCCAAGCGGCACCGCTGGAGGCGGCGAAGGTGGGGACGACGTGGGCATCGTCATCGTCGGCAAGGGTGTTGACGGGCGTGGCTATGTGTTAGCCGACTGGACATGCAACCTGTCGCCTGCTGGTTGGTCACGGCGCGCGGTCGAGGCCTATCATGCATTCAAGGCCGATCGCATCGTCGCAGAGCGCAACTTTGGCGGGGCCATGGTGGAGGCGACAATCCTGACCGCTGATCAATCTGTACCGGTCAAGCTGGTGACCGCCAGCAGGGGTAAGGTCGCGCGTGCCGAGCCGGTCGCTGCGCTCTATGAGCAAGGCAGAATCAGCCACGTTGGCATGCACGCCAGCCTCGAGGATCAAATGGTACTATTCACGCCCGAAGGCTATGCAGGGGAGGGAAGCCCCGACCGCGCCGATGCACTGGTCTGGGGCTTGTCCGAGGCGATGCTGAACGGCAGCAGCGCCTATAACCTGACCGCCCTAGCCAGCTGATTGGGCAGAAATGTCAGAGCCACAGTGGCGGCATTTGATTGCCTCCAATTTCACCAGTTCGGCGCAGTAAGGGCATTTGCGGCCCGTACCCTCAGAGACAGCCTTTTGTTCGATACCCTTAGCGTTTGATGCCAAGGTGAAGGCTATCAGGACGCCAAGCGGACCGAGCACGAAACCTAGAATAAAGCCTTTGCCAGAGCTGCGGCCTTTGTTCGAAGCGATATTGGCTGATGCGATGCCACAAAGCAGCCAAACAATAATGGCAATTTCCATTTTTCCCCCAATTTGGTTTCAATTGTTGATTCTGCTTATTGGTTATATCGTTCTACCGATAGGCAGCAAGGCGGGCGAGCGGCGATAGATGTCGTTCCAATCCTATTTGGGGATACACAGGGCACGCAAATCTGGGATAGGCCGCGCTCGTTCTCAATCCGCCCCTAAATTCGTCCATCAATTTGCACGTAACGAGGGCCTGTCCCGGCCGATATCGATCAGGCCATGCACGATGGCTATGAGCATGGCTATTCGACCAGATCCCCGAACCTCGCCAGCCGCAGGCCGATGCCTGCTGATTTCTGGGAAACCTATGTCCGCATAGGCTGGGCAGATATCCGCGACCACTACGGCACTCACACCCGCGTCATTCGCCGCTGGATAAGGGAGGCCGGGTACCCCGAGCTCGCTGCAGCCCGCACCGCCTATCTGAAAGCCAAGCGCGATCGGGAGCGACCAGAGCGCGAGCGCAGGGCTCGCTTGGCAAAGCTGGCGCGGCAGTTCCATGACTGGTGACACCCGCATCGCGTGAAATCTCTCAATGCATAAATACCTCAGCAGCCTGACGCTGCCCAAACTACGGAGGTATGACATGCTCGAGCTATTAGCGCTCATCACATTGCTGATCGTCTTGATCCGATCACTATAACCAAAGCGGGGCCCGTTCATCGGTTGCCCCGCCGCGCCGAAAATACGGGCAAAATATGGCGGCACCGTCCGTAATGGCGAGCCGCGCCCCTGTCATCCTGTCCGCAGTCAACCGCCCCGCGATAGCCGGGCAATGGAGAACTGCAGATGACGATCTACACGACCACCCTTGAGGATGAGGAAAAGCGCCGCCGCATGTTGAAGCCTGGCGAGCGCGTCACTTTCGACATGGCATTCCTTGATAGCGGCACGCCCAGCGGCGTTGCTGTCGTGACCGAAGCCCAGCGAATTGCCGATCGCAGCCGGATGCTGGCCGCGGCTCGATATGAGCAGGCAGTTTATGACGCCAACAAAACGGCACTCAACAGTTGGCGCGGCGGCAACCATGCCGCGCAGCATGAGACGCGAGCTCGTGATGCCAAGTGTGCCCGCGAAACGCTCGATGCGCTTCGCATGGCCCGATACTCGTAAGGGGCGCGCAGGACATGGCTAAATCGTTGCAAGAGCGCATTGCTACCGCAAAGTCCCCCCGAGCTCGCGTTCCCGATAATGAAACGCTGCTGATCGAGATGAGGGCAGAGGTCGAGCGGCTCACGTTGGCACGTGACGCTGCGGTAGATCAATCCACCGATTTTGCCTTAGACGATGATGACCGCGACCAGGCCGCAGCCAAATCGGCCCGTTTGGACCGCACCATCAAAGCTTTGGAAATCGAGATTGGCGAGGTGTTGGAAGCCACCGACGCCCGCAAAATCGATGAAGCCCGCAAGGCCGCTGACGCTGAAAGGTCGGCCGCACTGGCTGAGCGCAATGCCATCGCCGCAAAGTTCGCCGATCGCGTGCCTGCACTCACTGCTGAGCTGATCGAGCTTTTCAAGCTGGTGCAGGCGAATGAGGATCGAATGCGTTGTGCAGGTGTAGCCGAGGCCAACGCCGAGATGCACGCTCGCGGCATCCCCGCCCATGGGCATATCCAGATGATGCGCGCACCCCAGTTCATCAAGATGAACATCCCCGGCTTTGATTACCTGGAACTCGCTTGGCCGATCAACGCCGAGCGGTTGCATCGCACCTATGCCTGAATTGCCCGGCCGCGCGCTGCGCCGCCAACTGGAGAATTGATATGGCCAAGCCACTGGACGCCCGAATTGCATCTGCACTGTCGCAGGATGCCCGCGCCGCCACCGTTGCCGATCTGATCGATGAGCTTGCCGCGCAGATCGATGCCACCAAGGCCGAACACGACCGGCTCGACGCAATCAGCAAGAGCGCGACCGCATCCGAGGATGAGGCAGAGGCCGCAGCCGATGAGGTGACGAAGCTGGCGCGCCGCATGGTGCGCCTCGAGGCCAAGCGCGAGCAGTTGAGGGCAAGGCATGCCGATCTGCTAGCCAGCGACCGGCGCAAGGCCGCGACCGATCGCCACACCGCGGCCAAGGCACGCCGCGATGAGTTGGTGGCCGATCTGCGCCGGGAGGTGCCCGGCCTGCTGGATAAGCTGGTGGAATTTCTCGTTCGCATCGAAGCGAGCGAGGCCGAATGTCAGGGGTTGGGCAACCCCGGCTATGGACTGGAGATGCTGGAATCGGCCGAGGCGCTGGCGCGGGGTTGCGCCAGCCATTGGCGGAACGGTTTTGGCAGCCCAATCACGCGCTTGACGCAGATGCGGATTCCCGAATTCGACGCATCGACCGGCGCGCGCAACCTCTGGCCAGTGCCTCACAATCCTATGGCCTCAGTGCAGCAGGCCGAGGCTGCCGAGCGGCAGCGTCGCCACCTCGAGCAAGAGCGCCGTCTTGCCGAAACCAAGACCTATCGCATTACCCCGCCTGAGACCCCGGGCTTTCAAGCCATTGTCGAAACGCAGACCGGCAAAAAGCGCGTGACGTCGAGCTCGCTGATCGCGCGCATGACACCTGCCCAGGCTGGTGCCGCGCGCACCGCTGGCCTGGCTGTCGAGCCTGCACCCGATGGCCAGACCATTGGCATGCCGCAGAGCGGGGCTTTCCTGTCGTGACCGTTCATTCCCCTTTCGCAGCGCCGTTCTCCACGCTGCTGTCGTGCCTGGGCGCTGGGGTGCGCCGCAGCCCCTTGGCGTCCGGGCACGGCGCTTTCCGTCCCTGCAATGGTGTCGAGCCCATTGCAGCGCTGGGGCGACGGATGGGTTCTCCCTTTTCCCGTCCGTCGCCCCGCACCCCCAACCATCCGATCCTCGGCCGAATGAACGCGGGAGGTCGCTGAAATGTCGAAGGTTCTCAAGATCGCAGCCACTGTCGTGGCGGTGGCTGGTATCATCGTTGCAACGGGTGGCGCGGCATCGTTCGGCCTCGCTGGCGCCTTGAGCACCACAATCGCTGGTACTGCTATCAGCGCGGGCGCGTTGCTGACAGTTGCGCATGCCATTTTCGGCCGGGCTTGCTTGCTGGTCGGGGAGGCGCTGGCATGACCCTGATTACAGGCTTCAAGCGTGGTCGCAATGTCGTCATCGCCCAGGACGCTGCCTTTGTCAGCGGTGTTACCGGCAAGATGGAGGGCATCGGCTCCAAGACCATCGGCTTTGCTAGCGTGCCTGCTGTCATCGGGTTTACCGGGGAAGTACCGACGCCCCAGGGCGTGACGTACTTTGCCGATCGGGCTAACCGGCTGCTGAGGCATGATTGCAAGCTGCGCGATCTGTTGAGCGCGATTCCCGATATTGCGGGTGACGCGATCGCGTGTCGCCTGACCATTGGCGTATGGGACCGGGCGCAGCGCGAGGCGCGGCTATTCACCTATGCCAACAGGGAGTCGCTGGCAGTGCCCGGCTTGCGCGCTGGCGACCTGGTGGAAGCCGAAATGCTGCTGGGCGTGTCCTATGAACCTGCCGAGGTGTTGGGCGAGGGGTTCGACCTGGCGCTTACCGATGCGCAGCTGATTGATCTGTTTGAGGCGCAGCGCCAGCGGCCGGTAATCCCTGCCGATCAAGCGGGCGCGCCGTATCATGGCGTTGGCGTGCTGCTGACCTGCCTCACTGTCGGCAAGCGCAATATCTCAGAACGGGCGATCTGGCGCTGGCACGACCGCCTTGGCGAGCCGATCCGCCCGACCCGCGGCGAGCCGTTCGATATCCGCACCGCTACCCCTATGGAGATGGCGCATGCCTGAGCTAGATCCGATCGTAATTCAGCTGCGCGCCGAGATGGGGCGCTACCGGGCCGAGCTCAAATCCGCGACCGCGC
>NZ_LSIS01000148.1:0-4975 GCF_001556365.1 Blastomonas sp. CCH1-A6
AGGAGGGGGGCTTGGGCATCTGTCGGTCCTGTCCTCGCCCCTTCAGGGGAGAGGATACGCAGCCTTGCATGCGCAGCATGCTAGGCGGAGTTGGAGAGGGGCGGCGGCTGGATGCCGACGCTTGCCCCTCTCCCACTGCGACTAGGTTCGCGTGCCGCTCACCAAGTCTCGTTGCCCTCTCCCCTGAAGGGGAGAGGCGGAAAGATTATCCCGTCACCTTGGGCGCATCGGCATCGGCGCCCCATTCGGCCCAGCTGCCGTCATAAAGCGACACGTCGGTCTTGCCGAGCAGGTGCGCGCCGAAGGCGACGACGCTGGCGGTCATGCCCGATCCGCATGTGGTGACCATCGGCTTATCGATATCGATGCCGGCGCCTTCGAACGCGGCCTTGAGCGCATCGCCGGTCTTCCAGGTGCCATCGGCGTTGAACAGCGCGCTGTGCGGCAGGTTGACCGAGCCGGGGATATGGCCCGAGGCGATGCCGGGACGCGGATCGGCCTCTGCGCCGGTGAAGCGCGCAGCCGGGCGGGCGTCGACGACCTGTTCGGCCTTGCTGTGCAGGTTGGCGAGCATGTCCGCCTTGGTGCGGACGTTCTTGCGGTCTTCCCACACGGTGAAATGGCGATGACGCAGGCTTTCCTTGCCGGTCTTGAGCGGGCGGCCTTCGGCCTTCCACTTGGAGATGCCGCCGTCGAGGATCGCGACCGCGTGCGCGCCGAACATGGTCAGCATGAACCAGGCGCGGGCCGAGGACTTCAGCGGGCTGTCGTCGTAGAGCACGATGCGGCTGCCATCGCCGAGGCCCAGCGACTGCATGCGGCTGGCGAACTTTTCGGCCGGAGGAAGGGTGTTCTCGATCGCGGCGTTGCTGTCGACCAGCTCTTCCAGGTCCATGAATACCGCGCCGGGGATGTGGCCCGCTTCATATTCGGCGAGCGCGTTGCGGCCATGATCGGGCAGGAACTTGGTCGCATCGACGATGCGGAGATCCGAAGCGCCCATCTCGTTGGCGAGCCATTCGGTTGAAACCAGCGAATCCATCTTGGATATTCTCCCTCTGCGAATGCGCGCCCGATTATCGGCATTTCCCGGCTTTTTAGACGTGAAACCCGGCTGGTTGCCCGGCCGGGATTGCCTGTTTTTTGCGCTGCACCATCGACATTATCGCGTTGCTGCGAACACGTCGAGTCGCAACGGAAAGCGTATGTGCGATTTTTCGCATATGTTGCATCCGCGTGAATCGGGCGGTGGTGCAGCCGATCGCTTCGGGCTAGGGGGGGAAGCCCTGCAATCCGGAGACCTCCCCTCATGCGCATCCTGCTGACCAATGACGATGGCGTCCACGCGCCGGGCCTTGCCGTGCTGGCCGGGATCGCGCGGGCGATCTCTGACGATGTCTGGATCGTCGCGCCTTCGGAAGAGCAGTCGGGCGCTGGCCATTCGCTGACTATCACCCGTCCCTTGCGCGTCCACCAGCATGGCGAGAAGCACTTCTCGGTCACTGGCACGCCCACCGACGCGGTGATGATGGCGGTGGCGCGGCTGATGCAGGACACGCCTCCCGACCTGATCCTGTCGGGCGTCAATCGCGGCGCGAACCTGGGCGAGGACGTGACCTATTCGGGCACCGTCTCCGCCGCGATGGAGGGCGCGCTTGCGGGCATTCCATCGATCGCATTGAGCCAGGTCTATGCGCGCGAGGGCGCCGGGCTCGACGTCTCGTTCGACGCCGCGACCCACTGGGGCGAGCGCGTGGTGCGCAAGCTCATCAGCCAGCCGATGCCGCCGCGCACGCTGGTCAATGTCAACTTCCCCGCGCTGCCCGCCGACAGGGTGCGGGGCGTGAAGGTCGTGAACCAGGGCTTTCGCGACTACGGGCGGCTGAAGATCGTCACCAACACCGACCCGCGCGGGTTCGAATATCACTGGTTCGGCCTGGGAGCAGCCGAAGCGAGCCCCGCGCACAGCACCGATCTGGAAGCCGTGGCCGACGGCTATATCGCGGTGACGCCGCTGCATCTCGATCTGACGCATCACCAGTCGATCGCCGCGCTGACCCAGACCTTTGCGGCGGAGTGACGCGCGAAACGCCCTGGCAGACGGGCCCGGTGTAAATCCTGCGTTGCCCGGTGGCAAAGCCAGCAAACCATGCTAGACACGGCCGCATGGTGTGGGGACACGGAAAGATCGACACGCGGTTCGCCTTGCTGGCGGCGCTGGGCCTCGCAGGCTGCATTCCCGGCGGGATGACGCCGACATCGTTGGAACCCGAGATTACCGAGGCCGGCCAGCCGGCCGCGCCGCCGCTGGCCGAGCCGGTTGCGGGCAGCGATGCGCCGGTCTGGGAAAGCCGCAGCGTTGCGCCCAATGCCGCAGACGTGATCGGCACCACCTATACCGTCCAGCCCGGCGATACGCTGCGCGGCATCGGCAACCGCACCGGGGCAGGATCGGAAGCGATCGCGGCCGCCAATGGGCTCACTGCGCCCTATATCCTGCGGCCAGGACAGCAGCTCACCATCCCCGGCGGGCGCTATCACATGGTGGCGAGCGGCGAGACGGGCATCGCCATCGCCCAGGCGTACAAGGTCGCGTGGAGCGACATCGTCGCGCTGAACGGGCTTGAAGAACCCTATATCCTGCGTATCGGCCAGCGGCTCAAGCTTCCTGCGGGCGCGCAGCTTGCCGCTGCCGCACCCGCCGCGAGGGCCCCCGCCAAACCCGGTACGCAGCCCAGCCGCATCGGCGCGCTGGTGGTCAATATCGACGATGTCGTCACCGGCAGCCAGCCCGCAATCGCCGAAGGCACGGCCGTTCCGCCCGCCAAGCCCGCGCGCGCGCCGGTGGCCGCCAGCGTGCCCGTCGATGTGCCCAAGGGCTTTTCGGGCAAGTTCGTCTGGCCGCTCAGCGGCTCGCTGCTCACGCGCTACGGGCCGGTCGGCAAGGGGCAGATCAGCAACGGTATCGATATCAGCGCGACGCGCGGCCAGCCGTTCCGCGCGGCGGCCGACGGCGTGGTCAGCTATGCCGGCAGCGAGGTCGCGATCTATGGCGGGCTGATCCTGATCAGCCATGGCGGCGGCTGGGTCAGCGCCTATGGCCATGCCGAGCGGATCGACGTGACGCGCGGCCAGGCGGTGAAGGCGGGCCAGGTGCTGGGCGCGGCGGGCCAGAGCGGTTTTGCCGAGACGCCCAAGCTGCATTTCGAGCTGCGCAAGGACCGCAAGCCGGTCGATCCGCTGCAATATCTGCCGCGCGGCTGAGCCACAGGGATGGGCGATTCCGAGATCAAGCCACGCGCGCTGCTGAAACGTGCGGCGCGCCTGCCGGTCTGGGCGGACGTCACCCTGCGGCTGAGCGTCGCCTTCTTCCTGATCGCGTTCGTCATCCTGATCCACTGGCTCGATCGCGCGGGCCTCAAGGACAATTATGACGACCATATCAGCTTTCTGGATGTCGTCTATTTCACGATGATCTCGGTCACCACCACCGGCTTCGGCGACATCGCCCCGGTGTCGGACCGGTCGCGGCTGATCGAATCGGTGCTGGTGACGCCGGTGCGCGTCGCGGTGATCTTCATCTTCGTCGGCACCGCCTATAGTTTCGTCATCAAGCGCACATGGGAAAAATGGCAGATGAGCAGGATCCAGCAGCGCCTGAAGGGGCATATCGTGGTGCTGGGCTTCGGCACCAGCGGGTCGGAAGCGGTGCGCGAACTGGTGGCGCGCGGTACCGATCCCTCGTGCATCGTCGTGGTCGACCAGTCGGAGGAATCGCTGGCCAAGGCCGAGACGATGGGCTGCAACGTGCTGAATGCCGATGCGACGCGCGACGAGACGCTCAAGGACGTGCATATCGACCGGGCGTGTTCGGCGATCGTCTCGGCGGGGCGCGATGACACCTCGATCCTGATCGTGCTGACCATCCGCCATCTCGCGCCGGACGTGCCGATCAGCGTGGTGATCCGCGCCGGCGACAACGAGCTGCTTGCGCGCCAGGCGGGGGCGAACACGGTCATCAACCCGGTGAGCTTTGCCGGGCTGCTGCTCGCCGGATCGTGCAGCGGGCCGCATATCAGCAGCTATCTCGCCGATCTGGCCTCGTCGAGCGGGCGGGTGGTGCTGATCGAGCGCGCGGTGCGGACCGAGGAAATCGGCATCCCGCTGAAGGACATCAAGGACGGCATCGGCGTGCGCATCTATCGCGGCGGCAAGCCCTATGGCTTTTTCGACGACGAAAGCGCCAGCCTGCGTGCGGGCGACCTGATCGTCGTCATCACCCAGGGCGATGGCCGCCCGCCGGTGACCATGGCGGGCGAATAGCGGGCCGGACCGCGCGGCCCGCACCCGCAGGGCGCATCATTTCTTCAACGCGAAACAGGCCTGGCCGCTGCGCGCGACGCTGTCGCACGCCTGCTTGGCCGCCGCCTGGCTGGCGAAAGGACCTGCCTGCAGCTTGGTGATCGGGCCCGCCTTGACCAGATAGGGTTGCAGGCCCGCAAGCGCCTGGTTCTGGCGCTCGAGGCCGCTCCACAGGGTGCGCGCGCGGCCCTCTTCGCTGAACGCACCCAGCTGGATGCGCCAGTCGCCGGAGGCGGCCACGGCAGGCGCGGTGCTCGCAGCGGCGGCAACCGGAGCTGCCGCCACCGGCGCGGCGGGCTTGGGGGCCGAGGCGACGGGAGCAGGCGCGGCCTTGGGCGCCACAGCGACGGTTGCAGGCGCAGGCTTGGGTTCCGGGGCCGGGGTCGACGCCGAGGGCGTGCCCATCGTCGCGAAATCGACGCCTGCGCTCGCCGCGGTGCTGTTGGGGCTGGAGGGCAGGGTGGGAATCACCGTGCCCGTGGCACGCGAAGGCGGAAGGTCGGTGGTCTGGATCGCCGATCCGGTCGCGGGGCGGGCCATCGCCGGTGCCGGCTTGGCGGCGGCAGTGACGACCGGCTTGGCGGGCGCGGTGGCGCCGGTCGCGGTATCGGTG
>NZ_LSIS01000149.1:0-2447 GCF_001556365.1 Blastomonas sp. CCH1-A6
GGACGAACAGCGCGTCGCGGTGGCGGCGATCGAGAGCCTCGCCGAAAGCTTCTGCGACGGCGTGGTCGCACCCGCCTTCTGGTTTCTGGTCGCAGGCTTGCCGGGTCTGTTGCTATGCAAGGCCGTGAACACGGCAGATTCGATGATCGGGCACCGCGATGCGCGCTATCTCCACTTTGGCTGGGCGGCAGCACGGACCGATGACGTGGTGAACTTTCTTCCCGCCCGGCTTTCTGGGCTGCTTGTTTGTATGGCGGGCATGGGTGGATGGCGCATCATGCTGCGCGATGCCCGCCATCACGCTTCGCCCAATGGGGGCTGGCCCGAAGCCGCGATGGCGGGCGTGCTCCAGCGCAGGCTCGGCGGGCCGGTCACCTATGATGGCGAGCCCGCGCATCGCGCTTGGCTGGGCGATGGACCCGCCCCCGGTGCACGGGACGTGCAGCGCAGCCTGTGGGTCTATCGCCGGGCGTGCCTGCTGCTGTGGATATTGGTGGGAGTCATCGCATGGCATCTGTGATGCTGCAGGGAACGGGGTCGGATGTCGGCAAGTCTGTGCTGGTCGCCGGGCTGTGCCGATTGCTGGCCAATCGGGGGCTGAAGGTGCGGCCGTTCAAGCCGCAGAACATGTCGAACAACGCCGCCGTGGCTGCGGGCGGGGAGATCGGGCGGGCGCAGGCCCTGGAGGCGCTGGCCTGCCGGGCAGAGCCGAGCATCGACATGAACCCGGTGCTGATCAAGCCGCAATCGGACACCGGCGCGCAGCTGGTGGTGCAGGGCAGGGTGGCAGGCACGCTGGGCGCGGCGGATTACCAGCAGCGCAAGGGCGATCTGCTCGCTGCGGTGCTGCAATCCTGGGAGCGGCTCAGGGCCGAGGCCGATATCGTCATCGTCGAAGGTGCGGGCAGCCCGGCAGAGATCAACCTGCGCGCGGGCGACATCGCCAATATGGGCTTTGCCCGCGTCGCCGGGGTGCCGGTGGTGCTGGTCGGCGATATTGACCGGGGCGGGGTGATCGCCGCGATCGTCGGCACCAGGGCGGTGATCGATCCGGACGATGCGGCGATGATCCGGGGCTTCCTCATCAACAAGTTTCGCGGCGATGTTCGCCTGTTCGACGATGGTTATGCAGAGATTGCGCGCCGTACCGGATGGCCGGGGCTGGGCGTCATCCCCTGGCTCGCCGCCGCGCGCCAGCTGCCCGCCGAGGATGCGGTCGTGCTCGATGCGGCTACTACCGGGGATGGCCGCATCACCATCGCAGTGCCGATGCTGTCGCGGATCGCCAATTTCGACGATTTCGATGCCCTGGCACATGAACCCTCCGTCCGGCTGATGATGGTTCCGCCCGGCCAGCCGCTGCCCGGCGATGCCGCGCTGGTCATCCTGCCCGGCACCAAGGCGACGATCGCCGATCTCGCCTTCTTGCGCGCGCAGGGCTGGGACATCGACATTGCCTCGCATGTCCGCCGCGGCGGGGCATTGCTCGGCATCTGCGGCGGCTATCAGATGCTGGGGCAAACCATCGAGGATCCCGATGGCATCGAGGGACAGGCGGGCAGCGTTGAGGGCCTCGGCTATCTGCCCGTGGCGACGCGGCTGACAGGGGACAAGCGCGTAATCGACGTTACCGGCACAAGCCTGAGCGATGGCCAACCTTTTGTCGGCTATGAAATCCATGTCGGTCAGACCCGCGCGCTCGAACCGGTGGCGCCGCTGCTCCGGCTCGACAGTGGCGAGGAGGATGGTGCGGTCAGCGCCGATGGCCGGATCGCGGGATGCTATATCCACCGGCTGTTCGATCATCCTGCCCAGCGCGGAGCTTGGCTCGCGCGGCTTGGGGGGCAGAGCGATGGCATCGCGCAAGCGCACCGCGTCGATCAGGCGCTCGATGCGCTCGCCAGCGGGCTGGAAGAGCATGTCGATATCAACCGGCTGCTCGCCATTGCGGGGCTCGCGCGATGACCGGGCCCGCGTTCGAGCCAGCGTTTCGCGATCAGCTCGACAACCTACTGGCCTGGCGGCGCGATGTTCGGCATTTCGAGGCGCGACCGCTGCCCGAGGGCGTGCTCGAGCAGCTGCTCGACACCGCCTGTCGCGGCCCATCTGTGGGCAATGCCCAGCCCTGGCGCTTCGTCCGCATCGTCTCGGCCGAGCGCCGCGCCGCGCTGATCGCCGAGGTCGAAGCGCAGAAGCAGCAAGCGGGCGCACTCTATTCGGGCGAACGCAAGGCGCTGTACGACCGGCTCAAGCTGCATGGGCTGCGCGAGGCGCCCGAGATACTCGCGGTGTTCTGCGATGCGCAGACGGAGGCGGGCCACGGGCTTGGCCGGGCGACGATGCCCGAGACGCTGTGCTGGTCGGTGGTGACGGCGGTGCACACGCTCTGGCTTGCCGCGCGCGCGCACGGCATCGGGCTTGGCTGGGTGTCGATCCTCGATCCGGCG
>NZ_LSIS01000150.1:0-6827 GCF_001556365.1 Blastomonas sp. CCH1-A6
GGGTGTTGAGGAGAGGGATTGGGGGGTGGGGGTGATGCCAGCTAAGTCAGTAAATTTTTGCACGCGCAACCGCTTGTGCCCTCACAATCCATCAAAAGCCCAATGACCCTTGCTGCACCTCATCAATCCTTACCATCCCTACCAACAGCCATTGGTTCTCTGCCCCAAATTCCGCATTTCGTCTTTTGTGTGTACTAAAAGCAAATGCTAATCCAGCATTCATATACTCATGCTCATATTTCTCTTTGAGAATTTCTACTGCTCTTGAATGACCGTGAAGCCGTTCAAAACGATTGTAGGCTGCGGATGTTTCCCAATCATCGCACTCATGGCTTCGAGAATGACCATCGTAATCTTGCCATTTTACCGTAAACCTTGCGCGGCAAATCTTTAACGGCTTAGCGGTTGAGTCGAAGAGAGACAGCTGGTTCGCCAGCTCGCGATGTTTGCTTGCTTCAGCGTCAATTTCCTTTTCGGTCTTCAACTGGGCTTCAACACTAAACTGCTTTGGTCGGATCAAGGTCAACGATTCATGCCTGCTGCTCGCTTCTGCGAACGATTGACGTATCAGTGGCTCTAGGAAGCCTGCTCGCTCGCTTTGCTTTATCCTACCAACAACCTCCAATGTCTCAGGTACCACTTTCTGACTTTCAACCCGGCGATCGTCTCTTGGCCTCACGTAGCTGTAACGTATCCAGTCCCAACGCCGAAATTGCTGCTCATCATCCAAAATTCTGAATGGAACCGGATACTGACGGCGCCATCGTCTATCTCGACCGACTCCTGCACAGCAAACAGTCTCAAAATATCGACTAGAGCGATGCGGCTGCGCTTTGATCAGAATGAAACACTCGTCTACTTGAGCGGACATTTGAGATACCTTCTACTGCATCCCAATGTTTTGCCCGTATTCCCAGTCGATTTTCAAGCTCATCTGAAATTATTTTTCTATGGCATTCTCTCTGATCGCGCTCAAAGCACATTAGGCATACATGCTTTTCGCCAATCATCTCAACAAGTTGCTCGATAGCGCTTCTCGCTGACTGACTATCCATCACATTCCCGTATATTTTCCGGAAAAGGTCCATTTTTCCTGCACGTGCAGCTTCTCGTCCGGGTTTCGGATCGCCGAGCTCGGGCAAGTGGATATAGTCGATTCCAGCCTCATTCAGAGCATTGGCCAACGCCGTTTTGGAGAAGCCTGCACGGCGAGATTGGGCTCTTTCGCGGACATCAACCAGTGTATCGATTCCAGCGTGCCGCAGTGTTGCGATGAAGTCGGCAAGCGTAGACTTCTCATATCCTATTGTCGCCAGCATAAATCCTCGCAGTGAGCACCGACATGAGCTTTGGTGCAGCATATTAGTAAAAAATGTGGTGCAAATGAGTCAGGCTGCATGACGATGCAAGACCCATTTGCAATCCACACGCAACCATCTGAATTTATGATAGAAAATATCATTCACATGACTGAACTGGCTCCAAAACCCTCCCCTGCAAGGGGAGGTGGCAGGCGGAGCCTGACGGGGGGGGTGTGGCCGGTGCGCGGATGTGGACACCCCTCCACCACCCGCTGCGTGGCCCCCTCCCCCGCTGGGGGAGGATTTGGTAGGGCCTCAAAACCGCGCCGACACTCCCGCATAGACCTGCACATCGGGCGTCGCCTGGTTGAGCCCGAAATTCACCCCGCCGTCGAGTTGCAGATTATCGCCAAGCAGATGCGCGATGGCGAGGTCGGCGGAGTACTGGCGGACAGTGCCCGAGGGATCCCAGTTCTGCGAGGTCCACACTTCCCCGGCGACGCTCGTGCGCTCGGAGAGCTGATAGCCCAGGTTGAGCACGGTCTGCAGCTCCAGATGGCGCTCGTCGGGATCCGCTGCGCCGGCGAGCAGGCTCAATTGCGGGTTCACGGTCAGCGACCAGCGATCGCTCAGCGCATATTGGATCGGCACGCTGACGCCCGCCTCCCATTCGCCATTGCCGATGCCGGTCTTCGCGGTCGGCGCCTTGATATAGGGGATGAGGGCGAGCTCGAACCGCGCGTCCTTGGACGTGATGCGCTGCTTGTAGCGCAGGAAGATGTCGCCGAAGCCGGTCTGGCTGGTGGTGCGCCCGGCAAGGCGGTTGCGGACCTCCACCAGCGGGGTCAAGGTGAGCTGCACGTCGCTGCTGTCGCTCAACCCCAGCTTGATCGTGGGGCTGGCATAGGCGAACACGTCGCTGCGCGCGCCGCCGGCATTGAGCCGCGACCAGTTGATCGCCTCGGCCTCGATCTGCACCATGCCCTTGGGCACGCTGCACGCGTTGTTCGCCTTGGTCGGCCGGTCGGTGCAGATCGGATCGTCGCCGATCGCCGATTGCGCCATCGCGCCGCTGGTGCACGCCATGCCCATCAGCAGTGCCATCAGGCCCGCCCGCGCGGCTGCCAATCCCGTCATCTTCCAACTCCCCCTTCCATACAGCGATCACTGCCCGCAAGGACAGTCGCCATAGCCGGGGCCTAGACCAGCCGGGATTATCCGAAAGTAAACACAGGCCGATAAATCCTGCGCGATGTCCGCGAAGGACCTATCGCCCGCGTATCAGCCCTCGGTCGTGGTATCGACGATCGGCGCTTCGGGGCCGTTCTTCTTCATCGATTCGATCGCGTTCTTGGCCGATGCCTTGCTGGCATAGCCTTCGGTCGAGAACATCACTTCGGAATTGTACTTGAAGCGCACGCGGAATTCGCCGGCCTTGTCCTTGTAGATCTCGAAATGGTGCGCCATCGACTCGACTCCCTCCTGAATGGATGGCGCCGAGGATATAAAATCGCGTGCGCCGCGGCCAGCAAAGTCAGCCGAAACGGGCGGGATTATACATTTGTCCAGCCACCCCGTTCAGCATCGCATCGGGGGTGAGGCCGAGCAGCGCCGTGGCGGCAAGCCGCGCGGCGGCGGGCGCGGTCTGGATGCCGAACCCGCCCTGCCCTGCGAACCAGAAAAACGCCGGATTGTCGGCCGCATAGCCGATCACGGGCAGCCGGTCGGGCGCGAAACTGCGCTGCCCCGCCCAGCGATGCTCGACCGCCTCGATGGACCAGTCGACCACCTGGGTGAAACGGTCGATCGCGATCGCCATGTCCAGCTCGTCGGGCGCGGTGTCACCGGGCGCTTCGGGCGTCTCGTCATGCGGGCTGAGCCACAGCTTGCCCGCTTCGGGCTTGAAATAATAGTCGCCCTTGACGCCCAGCGTCAGCGGCAGGTGCGCGACCGGCGCGGGGCGGGTGCGCAGCTGCACCACGGTGCGGCGATAGGGCTGTACGCGGATCGGCCGCACGCCGCAGCGGGTCGCCACCGGATCGGCCCAGGCCCCTGCCGCATTGGCGAGCCGGGTCGCGGTGACCGCCTGCCCGCCCAGCAACAGATGCCATTGCCCGCCGCGATACTCGGCATGCTCGAGCGGTGCCTTGAGCGCGATCTGCGCCCCGCCGCGCCGCGCAACCGAGAGGAACGCCTGGTGCAGGCCGCCAACATCGATATCCTGGCAATCGGGCTCGTACACGGCGGCCACGATGTCCTCGGCCAGACCCGGCAGCAGCGCCGCGATCCGGTCACGCCCCCAGCGCTCCATGCGCACGCCGGAGCCCGCGAACTCGGCCTCGAACGCGTCGAGCAGCGGCTCCTCGCCCGCCCGTGCGAGCGTCAGCGCGCCGCGCGGGGCGAGGAAGCTGCGGTTGCCATAGCCACCGGGCGGCGAATGCAGCCAGGGTCCGGAAGCCGTGGTGAGCGGCTGGACCTTCGGGCCGCCATAGGTTTCCGCCCAGAAGGCCGCCGACCGCCCGGTCGAATGATAACCGGGCCGGTCCTCGGCCTCTGCGACCAGCACGCGCGCATGCGGCGCGACTTCGGCGGCAAGGCTCGCTCCGGCGATCCCGGCGCCGATGATGACAACGTCGTAATCGGCCATCAGGCGGCGGCCCCGGCCTTTTCGCTGTGCGCGGCGGGGGCCTTGCGCGCGAGGAAATCGTCGATGGTCGCGAGAATGCGGTCGCGGATCGGATCGACCTCGCGCAGCACCTCGTGCCGCGCCTCGCGTCCGAAGGCGAGCAGTTCGGCCCCGGGGATGCGCGCAGCCGCCGCAATCGTCGCCTTGTTGTCGACCAACTGGTCGGCGCTGGTACCGATCAGCAGCATGGGCACCTTCACCTTTTCCCAGGCGCCGGGCGCATTGAGCCGGATGATCGACTCATAGGCGCGCTCGACCCAGTGCCAGCTCGCCGGGCCCATCACCAGCTCGGGCCGCTCGGCCCACCACCACAGTTCGTCCTGATAGCGCGCATCATCGTGCGTCAGCAGCGTCTGGCGGATCGCGAGCGGCGATGCGGGCTTTTCGCTGACCTTCCAGGCGGGGCGCTCGGGCTTGCCAAGGCCGCGCATCAGCTTCGTCACCATATGCCCGACCGAGAGCGGCAGGCCGAGACCCTTGAGGCCCAGCATCGGCGCACTGAGCACCGCCGCATCCGGGGTAATCCGCTTTTCCTGGATCGCACGTGCGATCAGATGTCCGCCCATCGAGTGGCCAACCACGACATAGGGGCCGGGGCGCGAGACCACCCAGTCCGCCCAGAAGCCGGCAATATCGTCGATCCACTGGCTGAAGTCATGGATATGGCCAACATATTGATGATCGCTCATCCGCCCGCTGCCGCCCTGCCCGCGCCAGTCCGCGGCGGTGACGTTCCAGCCCTGCGCCTGCCAGTGCGCGAGGGTCTCGAGATATTTTTCGTAAATGTCGCCGCGCCCCGGCATGAACAGGATCGACCCGCGCACCGGGCCATCGGCCATCCAGTCGATGCGACGCAGCGGCCAGCCATCGGCAGCGTTCCAGCGGCTTTCCACCGCGCCCGCCGGGATCGCGCGCCGGTCAATGGTTACTTTTTGGTAAGTCATGCCCGCTATACGCCAGACCCCATGGAAAACGGTCCTCTCGTCTACGGTCTGCTGGCAGGCTTGGCAATCGCGCTGTTGCACGCGGCGTATACCGACATCCTGCGGCGCGAGATCGAGGACTGGCTGAACGCAGGGATTGCGCTCGCCGCGCCGGTCTTTTGGTGGGCCTGCGGGCTGTCGTTCTGGCCCGACATGGCGCTGCAACTGGCGCTGGGCGCGGGGGTGTTCGTATTCTTTGCGCTGATGTTCGCGATCGGCGCGATGGGCGGCGGCGACGTGAAGCTGCTCGGCGCCATCGCCTTGTGGTTTCCCTGGGTCGAGATGGCGCGGATCACGATCATCATGTCGCTGATCGGTGCGGCGCTCACATTGATCGTTCTGGCCGACCACAAATGGAGGCGAAAGCCGGGTCAGCCGGAGGTTCCCTATGGCGTTGCCATAGCCATTGCGGCGCTTTGGCCCGTTGGCGAACGGTTTTTTAACCATTTTGCCTGAAAATATGAACATTCTGAAGGGTTTTGGGGGCTGCAAACGCCATGGATAGACGCAAAGTAATCCTGCTTGTAGGCGCGCTGGTGATCGCGCTCTGCACAGCCTTTCTGGCCAGAAGCCTGTTCACCGGATCGGCCGCGCCTTCCGTTACGGCGGCGCCGCAACAGGCGGTTCCCACGGGTCCGCGCGTGCTGGTCGCCAAGCGTTCGCTGCCGGTCGGCACGATCATCACTCCCGATAGCGTGGCCTTTCAGCCCTGGCCGAGCGAACTGGTGAGCAACGCCTATTTCCTCGAAGCCGATTCCAAGATCGATTCGCTGCTGGGCACCGTGGTGCGTAACGCCGTGACCGCAGGGCAGCCGGTGACCCAGGGTTCGCTGGTCAAGCCGGGCGATCGCGGCTTCCTCGCCGCAGCGCTCGGCCCGGGCATGCGCGCCGTCACCGTCCCCGTTTCCGCCCGCACGGGCGTTGCCGGCTTCGTCTTTCCAGGCGACCGGGTCGATCTGGTGCTGACCCAGTCGATCAGCGGCAACAGCGGCCCCGCACTCAACGCCTCTGAAACCATCATCCGCAACCTGCGGGTGCTTGCCACCGACCAACGCGTGTCGGCGGAAGACGCCGAGGGCAAGCGCGAGGTCATCGCCTTCACCACCGTAACCGTGGAGGCCACGCCCAAGCTGGCCGAGAAGATCGCGGTCGCGCAGACCATCGGCACGCTCAGCCTGTCGCTGCGCTCGATCGCCGATAACGAGGCCGAGCTCGAACGCTCGATGGCCGCAGGCGACATCAATCTGCCCACCGGTGCCGATCGCAAGACCGAGGACAAGCTGCTCAAGGCTTTGGCCACGCGTCCGGTCGATACCGACGTCACCTTTGTCACCGGCGGCGATGTATCGCGCTTCCAGCGTCGGTCGGTCCCCGTCTCGGGTTCCGCCAACCGCCAGAACGGACCCAGCGCACCCAGTGCAGGCCCCATGCAGGTCGCAGAACCCTCTGCACCGCCTGTCCCGCGTGGCCCCGTCGTACGCGTAGCTCGCGGCAATACAGTGACCGAAGTTCCGGTCGGAGGGAAATGACCATGCGTTTTTCCAAGTTCATCAAGGGCGCCCTGTTGGGTAGCGCCATCGCTGCCACCGCATCGCTGACCGGACTGGTTCCGGCCATCGGGGGTGCTGCCCTGGCGCAGTCCGCCGTGCAGCGTCCGACCGAAACGCTGGTGCTCTCCATCGGGCGCGGCCAGCTCATCCAGCTGCCCGGCACCATGGCCGATCTGTTCGTGGCCGATAACACCGTCGCCGATGTGCAGGTCAAGTCGGCGCGGCAGCTTTATGTCTTCGGCAAGGCCGGCGGCGAGACCACGCTCTACGCCAGCAACGCGGCGGGCCAGGTGGTCTATTCGGCCAC
>NZ_LSIS01000151.1:0-486 GCF_001556365.1 Blastomonas sp. CCH1-A6
GAGGTTTGACGGAACAACGGCATAGCCGATCCGGCCTGCATAGGATCTATTACGATACCGAACTGGCATTCGGGTCCGAGGATCCGGCCAATCCAGCGATGACACGGCGCGTCATTACGCTGATGCGGCCAGCGGACTACTGATCAGTTCAGGGGCGGACATGTCACTGCGCCGCGGGGCATAGGCCACGTAAATGGTGGTGAGGTAACGAGCGCATGAGCAGACACAAAGTACCGCTTCGTGACGGGATTGCAGCTGCCAGTGCCTATGTCGGATGGGACCGACCGCTTCAGACCTATTTCGCGCAGGTTCTGAGCCTCCCTGACGAAGACGGGGAGGAAATCGAACTCGTATGGGTCGGAACCGCTTTCAGCGAGCTGCCCCGCGCGGTTGACGCAATCCGCGCGCTCGAGCCCTATTGCCATATCGAGGCAAGTCTTGCCGCACAGCTCGAGATCGACAGGATGGCATGCCTCGCCACGCGCG
>NZ_LSIS01000152.1:0-46808 GCF_001556365.1 Blastomonas sp. CCH1-A6
CCGCCCGCCGCGAAGAAATCGCGCACGACCCGATCGAAATAGTCGTCGTCGAGCCCATCGACCACCGGATTGCCGGTGTCATATTCCTCGACCGTGCGCCACACCGTCTGCCCGTCCTCGAGAAACGGCACGTCCCAGCGGACGACGCGCTTGCCCGGGATGTCGGCAAGATGTTCGGCATGGTGGAGCAGCGTCATCGTCTCCCACGGCGCGCCGATCATCACGACCTTGCCGCCCGCCTCCACCAGCCGCGCCAGAGGAGTGCCGGGGCCATAGCCGTAATCGAGCGGGTGCGGATCGATCAGCCAAGCGGCCTTCGCCCCCAGCGCCACCATCGAGGGGCCGGGGCTGAGGCTCCGCAGCGCGCCGGGCGTGGTGCGCAGGAATTCAGGAAATGCGCCATTGTCGCGGATCGCGCGCGATGCGGCGGGATCGAAGGGCAACACATGGTCGCGCCATTCGCGCAGGATATGCCCTTCCTCGTCGCAAGCCGCTTCGGGGGCGCCCTGCCAGTCGGCATAGGCCATGACCGTGCCGTCCGCCCCCACCACCTGGCGCAGCGCCGCGATCAGTGTATCGGGCCCGGCGATCATCGGACCGATGCTGCGCAGGCCAGCATGGCCCAGCACGATATCGCCCTTCCCCAGCCCCAGCGCCGCCAGATCGCGCGCGAGATCGTCGATGGTCCAGAAACGGGTCATGGCGGCGATGTGATGCGCGCTGCCCGCGATGCCAAGATGTCTTGACCAGCAAATTGCCCCCGAAACGATGTCTTGTTGCTGACGCACAGTTTTCTTCGACCTGTCATCGCGCCGCCATCACGATCGCGCGCAACTCGGGCAACACACGCGCACGCCGTTCCAGCGCGGGGCTGAATGCGGCACCAACACCATGATTTTTCGGGGGAATCACCTTGTCTCACCTGACCGACGCTGCGCGCGCGCCCTATCGCATCGAAAATGCCGATCATGACGATCCCAACAGCCTGGAAGCGATCGTCGCGGCCAATCCGTCGCGCCGCAAGATCCTGGTGAACGGCCTGTTCGGGCTGGCGCTGGCGCCGATGGTCGCAAGCTGCGGCGGTGACGGCAATGGCGCGGGCAACAATGTCACGCTGCCCCCCAATACCGGCACCGCGCCGACGCCGACACCGACCCCGGCCCCTGCCCCCAGCTTCTCGGTCACGTTCAACTCGGTCCCGGCCAATCAGAACGACCGCGTCACCGTGCCGACCGGATATGAGACCGCCGTGCTGCTCAAGGCGGGCGATCTGATCGAGCCCGGCGTCGCCGGCTTCTCGGGCGCCTTCCCCACTCCCGGCCAGGCCGAGAAATGGGCCGGCGGCAACCATGACGGCATGGAGCTGTTCGCAATCCCGAACACCGACGCCAACACGTCGGGCGTGCTCGCGGTGAACTTCGAATATCCCGATTTCAACATCCTAATGAGCGATGCCGATGCGGCGGCGGTCACCAGCAATCCCGCTTCGGCCACCGCCGCGCAGCGCCAGCTCGCGCTCTCGGCAGTCGGCGTCGGCGTGGTCGAGATCACCAAGGGCGCGGACGGCAAATGGTCGGTCGTTCCCAATTCGCGCTACAACAAGCGCTATACCGGCAACTCGGCCTATCGCGTCGGCGGTCCGGCGGCGGGTCTGCTCAGCAACCCGATCAAGGGCACGCTCAACAACTGTGCCAGCGGCCGCACGCCGTGGAATACCTATCTCACCTGCGAGGAAACCACGGACAATTATTTCGACCCGAGCCAGCCCGCCAACGATTATGGCTGGGTGGTCGAGATCGACCCGTTCCAGGAGCTCGCCCAGCCGACCAAGCGCACCGCAATGGGCCGGTTCGACCATGAGAACACCGCGTTCATGGCCAATGCCGACCGCCGCGTCGCCTTCTACATGGGTGACGATGCGACCCCGGGCTGCATCTACAAGTTCGTGTGCGAACGCGCTTTCAGCGCCACCAACCGCGCCGCCAATATCGACATGCTCGATTTCGGCCAGCTGTTCGTCGCGCGCTTCAACGCGGACGGCACCGGCGAATGGCGCCTGCTGCAACAGGGCCAGAACGGCCTGGTCGTCGGCGCGCGCGATCCGGGCGATGTCAGCCAGTCGACCACGCCGCCTGCCGCACGCACCGTCGATTTCCGCAATCAGGCCGATGTACTGATCAACACCAAGTCGGCCGCGCGCGTCGCCGGGGGCACGGTGATGGACCGCCCCGAATGGATCACGGTGGCGCCCGACAACACTGCGATCTTCGTCGCGCTGACCAACAATTCGGGCCGCCGCGTCACCGATGCCACCAACCCGCGCGTCACCAACCGCCACGGCCACATCCTCAAGATGCGCGAATCGGGCGATTCGCCGCTCGCCACCACCTTCACCTGGGAGCTGTTCCTGCTCGCGGGCGATCCGGCGCTGCGTCCGGGCGGCGACAATCTTGTCGGCAATATCAACGGCGATACCTTCTCCAGCCCCGACGGCATCCGCATCGACCCGCAGGGCCGCCTTTGGGTGCAGACCGACCACTCAGTCCCGGGCAATTCGGGCGTCAGCGGCGTCACCATCGACCAGGCGTTCGGTCATAACGCGATGTTCCATGTCGATCAGCGCACCAAGCAGTCCAAGCGGTTCCTGGTCGGTCCGCTCGGCTGCGAGATCACGGGCATCGCCTATACGCCCAGCCTCACCGACTTCTTCGTCAACATCCAGCACCCGACGGGCAACTGGCCGATCGCCGGCGAAAAGCCGCGCTCGTCGACCATCGTGGTGACGCGGACCGACAAGCAGCCGGTCGGCAACTGATCGTACCGCAATCTTGCGCTGCGGGCTGAGGGTTAACCGTAACAAGCACGCCCAAGTCCCTGAAACATTTGCGGCCGCCAGCAGGTTTTGCGATGCTGGCGGCCGCAGTCTTTCAGGAGTGACAGCCATGGCCGAATTTCCCCATCGCCGCGACGTGCTTGGCGGCGCAGCGCTGGCCGGTATTGCCGCGTTCGCGCCCGGTGCCGCAGCGCAGTCGGCGGCAACCCCCGATCTCAAGGGCAAGTCCGTTCTCATCACCGGCGCCGCGACCGGCTTCGGCTTTCTCGGTGCACTGCATTATGCGCGCGCCGGTGCAAAGGTCTTCGCGACCATGCGCAACCTGCCACGTCCCCAGGCCAGCGAACTGCTCAACGCGGCAGAGACCGAAAAGCTGGACATCTCGGTGCTCGAGCTCGATGTCCTGTCGGATGCCATGGTCGCCAAGGCAGTGCGCGAAGCAGAGGCGCAAGCCGGTGGCGCGCTCGATGTCGTCGTCAACAATGCCGGGATCGGCATTACCGGCCCGGTCGAATTGCAGGACATGGAAGCGACGAAGCTCATCTTCGACACGAATGTCTTCGGTGCCCAGCGCGTCGCCCGCGCGGCTCTGCCCGCGATGCGCAAGGCCAAGCGCGGCCTGATCGTCAACATCTCCTCGCAGCTCGGCCGGGTGATCGTCCCCAATGGCGGGCATTATTCCGCGACCAAGTTCGCGCTCGAAGCCTTGAGCGAGCAGATGGCCTATGAACTGGTGCCACATGGCATAGACGTGACGATCATCGAACCGGGCGGCTATCCCACCGATGTCTGGCGCAACCGCAACCGCTATACCGGCGCGCTCAAGGCGCGGCTCGATGCCGAGCGCGCGACGGCCTATCCGGCGGTGGTGGCGCGCATGGGCACGGAGGACGGCAGCGGTCGCTCGGCCGACCCGATGGACGTCCCCCGCGCGATCGCCGAGATCATCGCGCTGCCCGCCGGCCAGCGTCCCCTGCGCCGTGCCGTGCATCCCGGCCCCAAACCGCAAGAAGCGATCAACGAGGTTTCAGCCAGGGTGCAGGTGCAGATGTTGGGCAGCTCCCCCTATGGCCCCTGGGTCAAGGCGGTGCATGATATCGGTTGAGCGGAGAGACTGGAATTGCCCCGGCAATGGCGCTAGGGCGCAGCCAGGGTCGGCGCAGGCGCCGACAATCACTTTCAGGCTGGGATAATCATGGGTTTCAAATGCGGTATCGTCGGGCTGCCGAATGTCGGCAAGTCCACGCTGTTCAACGCGCTGACCGAGACGCAGGCGGCGCAGGCGGCGAACTATCCGTTCTGCACGATCGAGCCCAATGTCGGCAATGTCGCAGTGCCCGATCCGCGGCTCGACAAGCTGGCCGCCATCGCGGGCAGCCAGAAGATCATCCCCACCCAGCTTGCGTTCGTCGACATTGCAGGTCTGGTGCGCGGTGCCTCGAAGGGCGAAGGCCTGGGCAACCAGTTTCTCGGCAACATTCGCGAGGTCGATGCCATCGTGCACGTGCTGCGCTGTTTCGAGGATGACGACATCCAGCATGTCGAGAACAAGGTCGATCCAATCTCGGACGCCGAGACGGTCGAGACCGAATTGCTGCTCGCCGATCTCGAAAGCCTCGAAAAGCGCGTCCCCGGCCTGGTCAAGCGCGGCCAGCAGGGCGACAAGGAATCGAAGATCGGCGCATCGGTGCTCGGCAAGGCGCTCGAACTGCTGCGCGAAGGCAAGCCCGCGCGGCTGACCGAGCCTGCCGATGACGAGGAAGCGCGCGTGCTCGCGCAGGCGCAGCTGCTCACCTCCAAGCCGGTGCTCTATGTCTGCAACGTCGACGAGGGCAGCGCGGCGGACGGCAACGCGTTCAGCGCGCGGGTGTTCGAAAAGGCGAAAGCCGAAGGTGCAGAGGCCGTCGTGGTCTCCGCCGCGATCGAATCCGAGCTGGTCGGCATGGACCATGAGGGGCGGATGGAATTCCTCTCGGACTTGGGGCTCGAGGAGACCGGCCTCGCCCGCGTCATCCGCGCCGGCTATGACCTGCTCCACCTCATCACCTTCTTCACCGTCGGCCCCAAGGAAGCGCGCGCTTGGACGGTCGAGGTGGGTTCCAAGGCCCCGCAGGCGGCAGGCGAGATCCACAGCGATTTCGAACGCGGCTTCATCCGCGCCGAGACCATCGCCTATGACGATTACATCGCGCTGAACGGCGAGGCCGGTGCCCGCGATGCCGGCAAGCTGCGCCAGGAAGGCAAGGAATATGTCGTGCAGGACGGCGACGTGCTGCACTTCAAGTTCAACGTCTGATCCGTCACCGGCCTGTCAGATAATCCGGGCATGGCGGTGTTGCGCCGCCACCCCTCGAAGGACCACGACCGATGCTCTCACGCCGCCTGTTCATCGCTGCCGCGCCGCTTGCTCTCGCCGCGCCCGGCATCCTCAGGGCGCAGAGCGTGTTCCGCACCTTCCCGTTCGCACTGGGCATCGCCTCGGGCGATCCCTCGCCCGACGGTTTCGTGATCTGGACCCGGCTCGCGCCCGATCCGCTCGAAGCGCATGGCGGCATGCCGATGTCGCCCATGGCGGTCGACTGGGAGGTGGCGAGCGACGACCGTTTCGCCACGATCGTCGCCAAGGGCCAGGTTATCGCCCGTCCCGAGACCGCGCACAGCGTGCATGTCGAGGTCAGCGGGCTGCAGCCGCATCGCCCCTATTGGTATCGCTTCACCGCGGGCGGCGAGCGCAGCTTTGCCGGGCGCGCGCGCACGCTGCCGCTTGCGCAGGCGGCGGTCGAGCGGCTCAAGTTCGGCGTGGTCGGCTGCCAGAATTTCGAGGACGGCTATTACGGCGCGTACAATCACCTCGCGCGCGAGGACCTCGATTTCGTGTTCCACTACGGCGACTATATCTACGAATATGGCGGCAGCCCGACCCGCGCCAATTATTTCAGCGGCAGCCTGCAGGTGCCGGTGCGTCTGCATGTCGGCCAGAATCTCTACGACCTGGCCGATTACCGCCAGCGCTATGCGCAGACCAAGACCGATACCGACCTGCAGCGCGCGCATGCCGCGCACAGCTTTTTCCCGACCTTCGACGATCACGAGATCGAGAACAACTGGGTCGCCGGGATCAGCGGCGGCAACGACGTGCCGGCAGAGTATTTCGCGCTGCGCCGCGCCGCCGCACTCCAGGCATGGTACGAGCATATGCCGATCCGCCGCGCCAACATGCCGCGCTTCGGCACCGGCATCTTCCACCGCACTGCGCGCTTCGGCAACCTCGCCGAACTGCAGCTGCTCGACACCCGGTCCTATCGCAGCGATCAGGCGTGCGACGACGGCTTCAAGCCGATCTGCGAGGGCGTGGGCGACAAAACCGCGCAGGTGCTGGGCGCAGAGCAGGAAGAATGGCTCGCGCGCAACCTCAAGCGCAACACCGCGCGCTGGAACTGCCTGGCGCAACAGATCATGATGATGAGCCTCGACCGCAGGCGGGCCGCGAACGAGGACACGCGCATCGCCAACATGGACAGCTGGGCCAGCTATGAAGTGCCGCGCCAGCGGATGCTCGCCCGGATGGCGGGGCTGGGCAATGTCGTGGTGCTGACCGGCGACGAGCATCAGAATTTCGTCGGAGATCTGGTCCATCAGGACAAGGTCGTGGGCACCGAGATCGTCGCCACCTCGATCAGCAGCGGCGGCGACGGATCGGATCTGCGCTATGGCAGCGAGCAGATGATGAAGAACAATCCCGAGCTCAAGTTCCTCAACGACCAGCGCGGCTATGTGGTCTGCGAGGTCACGCCCGAGGCCTGGCTGAGCCATTTCCAGGTCGTGGACAAGGTATCGGTGCGGCAGAACAGCATCAAGCGCCGCGCGACGGCAGAGGTGGCGCACGGCACGCCCGGCGCGCGGATGACCGGGCTGTCGGCATGATCGCGCGGCTGGTCGCAGCGCTGCTCGCGCTGGCGCTCGCGGCCCCTGCCTCTGCCCAGGCTGAGGATGCCGACCCGCCGGTCACGATCCTGATCTCGATCGACGGGATGCGTCCCGACTATCTCGAGCGCGGGCTGACGCCGAACCTTGCCGAATTCCGCCAGCGCGGCGTCGCGGCGGCGATGCGGCCGAGCTTCCCCAGCAAGACCTTCCCCAATCACTACACCATCGTCACCGGCAAGCGCCCCGACCGCAACGGCATTGTCGGTAACATGATGATCGACCCCGTCCGCCCCGACCAGATGTTCAGCATGGGCGATGCGCGCCAGGCGCTCGATCCGTTCTGGTGGGCTGAGGCCGAGCCGGTCTGGATCACCGCCGAAAAGGCGGGCGTGCGCACTGCGACGATGTTCTGGCCAGGCAGCGAGGTTGCGCATGACGGCCGCCGTCCGAGCGACTGGCTGCGCTTCGACCAGAATATCGGCAATGCGCAGCGCGTGAACACCGTACTCGACTGGATGCGCCGACCGGCTGCGATCCGTCCGCGCCTCGTCACCATGTATTTCGATACCGTCGACACCGCCGGGCACCGGTTCGGCCCGGGCCGCTCGCCCGAGCTCGACGCCGCGATTGCAGAGGTCGATGCGCGGATCGGCGATCTGGTGCGCGGGGTCGAGGCCCTCGGCGTGCGCGCCAATTTCGTCATCACCGCCGACCATGGCATGGCCGAAACCGCCGAGACCCGCGTGATCCAGCTCGACGAGCTGATCGACCGCGCCAGCTATATCGCGGTCGAGGCCGGGCCCTATGCCGCGATCGAACCGGCAGCGGGCACTGACGACCGCGTCTATCAGGCGCTGCTGAAGCCGCACGACCATATGGCCTGCCATCGCAAGGAGCAGCTCCCTGAGCATCTGCATTATGGCAGGAACCCGCGCGTCGCCGCGATCATCTGCGTTGCCGAGATCGGCTGGACAATCCTGTCCGGTACCCCGCCCTATCCGGTCAAAGGGGGCGCGCATGGCTATGATCCCGCCCATGCCGATATGCACGCGCTGTTCATGGCCTTCGGCCCCTCGATCCGCCCAACCGAGACGCTGCCGCTGTTCGACAATGTCGATGTCTATCCGCTGCTCGCGGCGCTGACCGGGATCGCGCCCCTGCCCTCGGATGGCAATCCTGCGACGCTCGCTCCGCTGCTGGCGCGCTGATTTTGCTTGCAAATACAAGGTTGCGGATCAAGACTTAAGCCCATGATCCATTATGAAGACCTGGAAGTCGGCACGACTTCGAAATTCGGCCATTATGACGTCACCCGCGAGGAGGTGATGGAATTTGCCCGGAAATACGATCCGCAGCCCTTCCACCTCGACGACGAGGCCGCGGCGCAGACGCATTTCGGGCGGCTGTCGGCGAGCGGCTGGCATACCTGCGCGATGATGATGGCGATGCTGGTCGAAAACATGAAGACCACGCGCCAGGCGGGTCTGGGATCGCCTGGCATGGACAATCTGCGCTGGGTGAAGCCCGTCTATCCGGGCGACACGCTGCGCATCGAGACCACGATCATCGAGAAGCGCCGGTCGAAGAACCGTCCGGACATGGGCCTGTTCAAGTCCGATCTCGTCATCTTCAACCAGAATGACGAGCCGGTGATGACGCTGCGCAGCAACGGCCTGATCAAGGTGCGCAATCCCGAAGCGCCGATCGAGGACTGAGCGCGCCGGGGCTCAGTTGCAGGCCCAGAACCCGTCCTTGTAGGCGAAGGCCGGTCCGTCGCTGTCGCTGACCTGCATGCTCGCCGCGCTGCCCGCAGCCTCCTTGCCCGAGGCCGAGACCATCAGCGTCACGCCCTCGCCCGCAAAGCTGCCCCCGGTCTGCTGAACGGGACCCGATGCCGCAACCTGCACCGTCCTGCCCGCGACCGAGACCATCGCCTTGCCGCCGGTCTTGCTGGCCACCAGCACCGGCAGCGCGCCCTGGGCCGGGCTGAAGCGGCACGCGCCGGTCTCCAGCCCTGCCTCGCCGATCGCGCTCGACAGCAGCGGCTCGAGCTTCGATCCCTCGGCATCGACCGCCTGCACGCCCGTCACCGGAGCAGGCGTCGCGCCGCCCGCCGAGGCCGACACGGTGCCTTCCGCGGCGGTAGCGCCACCGTCGAGCGTCACCAGCTCATCCTGCTTGGCAGGCTCGCTGCTGCACGCTGCAAGCAGCGCCAGCGGGAGAACCACGGTCAACCTTTTCATCAAGAAATGCTCCCTCAACCGGGCAGGATGCCCACCGCCAGTTCGGCCCAGACGAGCAGGAAGGCAAGTGCAATTGCCGCGATCAGTATCGCCCGGTTCACCGGCTTGCGAGCAAATCGCACCGCCAGCTCACCCGCAAGACCACCAACACCAATCAGAAGTGCAAACGCCACAAAATCCTCGGCGCCCCAGTTCACCTCACGCGTGAACAGCATCGCGATGGCAGGCGCCACGAGCAACGCGGCCGCCGCGGACCACGCAATCTGGCGCGGCGTGAATCGGGCATTGTGCGCAGTCGTGATGTTCATCGTTCGATCTCCTGCCCCCGCGAGCCCAAATTATACTGGCAGTTCACAGGCTTGCACAGCCCCAGCTGCGCGCGAAGGATGGCGGCACGAGACAGACGCATGCACTCCCCACCTCTCCCTCGATGGGAGAGGTAGCGAGACTTGCCAGCTTGCTGGCTAGTCGCAGCAGTGAGGGTGTTGGTGCCGCGGAGCGCAACCGCGCGGCGATGACAGCGGGGTACAATCCGGAGCGATCACCCCCACCCAACCCTCCCCCATCGAGGGGGAGGGCTTAGGGAGCGATACCGCAATCAGGGCAAATTTAACCGTTCAAGACGTCCGCGATCTGGCCAGCGACAGCATCCATGCTCGCCATGCCATCGACGCGGCTGACGATGCTGCGCGCTTCGTAGATCGGCAGGATCGGTGCGGTCTTGGCGCGATATTCGGCCATGCGCGTGCGCACGGTTTCCTCATTATCGTCCGGGCGACGCTTGAACTCGGTCGAGCCGCACTTGTCGCACACGCCTTCCTTGGCGGGCAGCTTGTAGCGGTCGTGATAGCCCTCGCCGCAATTGGCGCAGGTGAAGCGGCCGGTGATGCGATCGACCAGCGCGTCCTCGTTCACCTCGAGCTCGATGACATGGTGCAGGCTGCGGCCACGCGCTTCCAGAATCTCGTCGAGCGATTCGGCCTGGGCCGCAGTGCGCGGATAGCCGTCGAAGATGATGCCGGTCTCGGGCGACAGCTCGTCGAGCGCATCGCCGATGATCCCGGAGACGATCTCGTCGGAGACGAGCTCGCCCGCCTCCATCACCGCCTTGGCCTTGAGCCCGATCGGCGTGCCCGCCTTGACCGCCGCGCGCAGCATGTCGCCGGTCGACAGCTGCTTCATGCCGCGTTCGTCGACCAGACGCTGGGCCTGGGTGCCCTTGCCCGCGCCCGGAGGGCCCAAAAGAATGATATTCATGGGTAATCCATCCCCCAACGGGCCGGTTGTGCCCGGCCCCGACTATCCTCAAACGCTGCGCTTAGCGCAAGCGTCCCTTCAGCTTCGCCTTCTTGATCAGGTCGGCATATTGATGCGCCAGCAGATGGCTCTGGATCTGGGTGATCGTATCGACAGTGACGTTGACGACGATCAGCAGGCTGGTGCCGCCCAGGAAGAACAGCGGAATGCCGGTTTGCGCAATCACATATTCGGGCAGCACGCAGACAAAGGTCAGGTACGCCGCGCCGACCACGGTGATGCGGGTGAGCACATAATCCAGATAGGTCGCCGTGTTCTTGCCCGGACGGATGCCGGGGATGAAGCCGCCATTCTTCTTCAGGTTCTCCGACGTCTCTTCCGGGTTGAAGACCACGGCGGTGTAGAAGAAGCAGAAGAAGATGATGCCGAGCGCATAGAGCGTCATGTACAGCGGCTGGCCATGCGCCAGATACTGGTTGAGCGTCTGCAGCACGCCACCGGCGGTCGAGGCGGGATCGACCGAATTGCCCGCGAACTGCGTGATCGTCAGCGGCATGAGCAGCAGCGACGAGGCGAAGATCGGCGGGATCACGCCGGCGGTGTTGATCTTGAGCGGAAGATGGCTGCGATCAGCTTGCATCACGCCGCGCTGCGTCGCGCGCTTGGGATACTGGATCAGCACGCGGCGCTGCGCGCGCTCCATGAAGCTGATCAACAGCACCAGGCCGACGATCATCGCGATCATGGTGACGATGGCAAAGGGCGAGATCGAGCCGGTACGGCCGCCTTCGAACAGCTGCGCGCCGAACACCGGCATCTGCGCGACGATGCCCGCCATGATGATCAGCGAAATGCCGTTGCCGATGCCGCGCGCGGTGATCTGTTCGCCCAGCCACATCAGGAACATGGTGCCGCCGACAAGGCTGATCACCGCGCCAACGCGGAACATGATGCCCGGATCGATCACGGCCTGGATGCCGCTGGCGCCGGCATAGGATTCGAGACCCACGGCGATGAAATAGCCCTGCATGGCGGTGAGGAACACAGTGCCATAGCGCGTATACTGGTTCAGCTTCTTACGGCCCGACTCGCCTTCCTTCTTGATCGCGGCGAGCTGCGGCGAAAGCGAGGCGGCGAGCTGCACGACGATCGAGGCGGTGATGTAGGGCATCACGCCCAGCGCGATCAGGCTCATGCGCTCGAGCGAACCACCCGAAAAGGTGTTGAAGATGTCTAGAACGCCGCCCTTGGTCTGCTGGTACAGCGCGGCCAGAGCGGTGGGATCGACGCCGGGGAGCGGAACATAGCTCAGCAGGCGAAAGATGATGAGAGCGCCGATCGTGAACCAGATGCGGTTCTTCAGATCGGTCGCCTGGCTGAATTTCGCCAGGCTGAAATTGCTAGCCAGATTGTCGGCCCGTGATGCCATGAAACCTGTATCCCAAAAAGCGGCCCATTGAGCGCCCATGCTGGCGCGTGGCCGAAAATTCTGTCCGAAGCGCCTAAGCCCCCGCGCCTGTCCGCCCCAGCGACAACAGAGCGCAGCGATACCGCCTTGGGGCGCTTCAAGCAAGACGCCCCGCGCTCACCATATCGGGAGGCGGGGCGTGCTTGACAAGCCGACCTTCGAGGTCAGGCTTTCTTTTCGCGTTCCGGCTTGCGGTACGGTTCGCGCGGAGCGATGATCTCGACCTTGCCGCCAGCCTTTTCGATGGCTTCGACTGCCGACTTCGACGCACCGGCGACCGCGAAGGTCACCTTGGCGGTCAGTTCACCCTTGGCGAGCAGACGCACGCCGTCCTTGCCGCCGCGCGACAGACCGGCAGCGCGGAGCGCAGCCTGATCGACGGTCGCATCGGTGGCGAGCTTGCCGGCATCGATGAACTTCTGGATCATGCCCAGGTTGACGATGTCATAGTCCTTGCCGAACGGATTGTTGAAACCGCGCTTCGGGATGCGCATGTGGAGCGGCATCTGGCCGCCTTCAAATCCGGCGATCGACACGCCCGAGCGGCTGGTCTGGCCCTTCTGGCCGCGACCGCTGGTCTTCCCCTTGCCCGAGCCAATACCGCGTCCGACGCGCATACGGCCCTTGCGGGCGCCCTTGTTGTCGTTGATTTCGTTCAGTTTCATGGGTGCACTCGCTTTCGCTTTGTTCGCGCTGATAAAAATTCTCTCCCCTTCAGGGGAGAGATAAGCAGCCTTGCCAACCTGCTGGCTAGGCGCAGTAGAGAGGGGCTGGCCGTAGCGCAAGCCCCTCCCCTAAGCTTCACTGCGTGAAGCTGTCCCTCTCCCGTGAAGGGAGAGGGAGAAGAAGGTCAATCGACGATCGTCACCATGTGACGGACCTTCTGGATCATGCCGCGAATTTCGGGCGTGTCCGTGTGTTCCACCACGCGATTCATCTTGCCGAGGCCCAGGCCAGCCAGCACCTTGCGCTGCGATTCCGGGCGACGGATCGGCGATCCGGTCTGCTTTACCTTGATGGTTGCCATGTCGATTACTCCGTGATCGCGGCGGCTTCGACCTCGGCGACAGCAGCCGATGCTCCGCCACGGCCCAGCAGGTCGGCAACCTTCTTGCCACGACGCGCTGCCACCGACTTGGGGCTGGTCTGTTCGCCGAGCGCCTCGAAGGTCGCGCGGATCATGTTATAGGGGTTCGAGGTGCCATTGGACTTGGTCACAACGTCGGCCACGCCCAGGCTTTCGAACACGGCGCGCATCGGACCACCGGCGATGATGCCAGTACCCTGGGGCGCGCTGCGCAGCGTCACCTTGCCCGCACCGAAATGGCCCTTGCCGTCATGGTGCAGCGTGCGGCCTTCCTTGAGCGGAACGCGGATCATCTTCTTTTTGGCAGCGGCGGTCGCCTTGCTGATGGCCTCAGGCACTTCGCGCGCCTTGCCATGGCCGAAGCCCGCACGACCCTGACCGTCACCGACCACGACCAGTGCCGCGAAACCGAAGCGCTTGCCGCCCTTCACGGTCTTCGACACGCGGTTGATGTGGACGAGCTTCTCGATCAGCTCTTCGCCCTGCTCTTCATCGCGCTTGTTGCGATCGTCACGACGGCCACGGCCGCCGCGCTCACCGCCACGATCATTGCCACCACGGCCACGACCGCGACCACCACGGCCCTGACGCTGCTCACCCTGGGGGAAGCCGTCGGTGCCGCCTTCTGCGTTGTTCAGTTCATCTGCCATCGCTTAAAACTCCAGACCGCCTTCGCGAGCGGCATCGGCCAGGGCCTTGACCCGGCCATGAAAAATGAAACCGCCACGGTCGAACACAACGGTGGTGACACCAGCCTGCTTGCCGGCTTCCGCGATCTTCTTGCCAACGGCGATCGCATCGGCAACGGTCGCGCCGGTGCCCTTGCTGCCCTTGGTCAGCGTCGAAGCGGCTGCCAGAGTCTTGCCAGCCTCATCATCGATGATCTGCGCATAGATGTGCTTGCCGGTGCGGTGCACCGAAAGACGGGGACGTCCGCCTGCCCGCTTGCGCAGCGAAGTGCGCACGCGCTGACGGCGACGATCGAACAAAGAGAGCTTCGCCATGGCTTACTTCTTCTTCCCTTCCTTGCGGAAGATAAACTCGCCCGCATATTTGATACCCTTGCCCTTGTAGGGCTCCGGCTTGCGCCAGCGACGGATCTCGGCAGCCACCTGGCCCACCTTCTGGCGATCGCTGCCCGAAATGTGGATGGTGGTCTGGTCCGGGGTCTTGATGTCGATGCCATCGGGGATGGCGAAATCGACGTCATGGCTGTAGCCGAGCTGCAGCTTGAGGTTGCTGCCCTGCACGTTGGCACGATAGCCGACGCCGGTGATGTTCAGCGTCTTGGTGAAACCTTCGGTCACGCCGACCACCAGGTTCTGCACCAGCGTGCGCTGCATGCCCCAGAACGCGCGAGCGCGACGGGTGCCGTTTGCGGGCTTCACCGACAGCTCACCATCGGTGAGGTCGTAGGTGATGTCCGGAACGGTCGGCATCGACAGTTCGCCCTTGGGACCCTTCATGGTGATGACACCATCGCCCATGGTGGCGGTGACGCCTGCGGGAATTGCCACAGGCTTTTTACCAATGCGGCTCATATCAGAATACCTCCGCCAGCACCTCGCCGCCGACATTCTGTTCGCGCGCTTCAGCGTCGGACAGAACACCGCGGGGGGTGGATACGATGGTGATGCCAAGGCCGTTGCGCACAATCGGCAGTTCCTTGGAACCCGAATAGACGCGGCGGCCAGGCTTGGACACGCGCGCGACATGCTTGATCGCGGGCTGGCCCTCGAAATACTTCAGCTCGATGCGCAGGCCCTTGTGACGGCCCAGCAGCTCTTCGCTATATCCGCGGATATAGCCTTCGCGCTGCAGCACATCGAGAACGCGGGCGCGCAGGTTCGACGCCGGCGACATCACGCTGTCCTTCCTGGCCTGCTGGCCATTGCGGATGCGGGTGAGCATATCGCCCAGAGGATCGGTCATTGCCATATCATCAAATCCTTACCAGCTGGACTTCGTAACGCCCGGGATCAGGCCCTTGTTGGCCAGATCACGCAGCTCGATACGGCAGAGCCCGAACTTGCGGTAATAAGCGCGCGGACGACCGGTGGTGTTGCAACGGTTGCGCACGCGCGTGGGGTTCGCGTTGCGGGGCAGCTCGGCCATCTTCAGCCGGGCGATCAGACGCTCGGTCTCATCCAGGCTGGTGTCTTCTGCCTTCGCACGGAGACGCGCATAACGGCCAGCATACTGCTTGACCATCTTCTTGCGACGCTCGTTCTTGTTGATGGAACTCAGTTTCGCCATGACTTAAGTTCTCGCCTTTCTAAAATGCGAGACGGAGGGCAATCAAGCCGCCGCCTTTTCCTGGGTTTCCTCAACCGGGAACGGGAAGCCGAAGAGGCGCAGCAGTTCGCGCGCTTCATCGTCCGTCTTGGCGGTCGTGGTCACGATGATGTCCATTCCACGCACAGCGTCGATCTGGTCGTAGCTGATTTCGGGGAAAATGATCTGCTCCTTCAGGCCCATGGCATAGTTGCCACGACCGTCGAAGCTCTTGGGGTTCAGGCCACGGAAGTCGCGGATGCGCGGCATCGCGATCGTCACCAGACGATCGAGAAACTCGTACATGCGCTCCTTGCGCAGGGTCACCTTGCAGCCGATCGGCATGCCTTCGCGCAGCTTGAACTGGGCGATCGACTTGCGCGCCTTGGTGATCACGGGCTTCTGGCCGGCAATCAGCTCCATTTCGGCAGCGGCGGTGGTCACCTTCTTCTTGTCCTGGCTGCCTTCGCCGACACCCATGTTGATGGTGATCTTTTCCAGCTTGGGAACCTGCATGGGGTTCTTGTAGCCGAACTTTTCCTGCATCGCCTTGGCGATGACGTCGTCATAGCGCTGACGCAGGCGGGGCACGTACTTATCAGCCATCGATCTTCTCCCCGGACTTCACGGCCACGCGGACCTTCTTGCCGTCGACCGTCTCGAAGCGAACGCGCGTGGGCGCACCGGTCTTCGGGTCGGCAACAGCGACCTTGGAAATGTGCAGCGGAGCCTCGACGCGGTCCAGGCCACCCTGGGGGTTTGCCTGGCTCGGCTTGCGATGGCGAACCATCACGTTCAGGCCCGAAACGACGACCTTGTCGTCCTTCGGCATCACCTTGGTAACGGTGCCGTTGCGGCCCTTGTCCTTGCCGGACAGGACGACGACCTTGTCACCCTTTTTGATCTTAGCGCTCGCCATGATTACAGCACCTCCGGAGCCAGCGAGATGATCTTCATGTGCTTGCGCGCGCGCAGCTCACGGACCACCGGGCCAAAAATACGGGTGCCGATGGGCTCATCGTTCTTGTTGATGAGCACGGCAGCGTTGCTGTCGAAGCGGATGACGCTGCCGTCGGCGCGGCGCACGTCCTTGGCGGTGCGCACGATGACGGCGCGGTGCACGTCACCCTTCTTCACGCGGCCGCGCGGCGCGGCTTCCTTGACGGAGACGACGATGATGTCGCCCACGCCGGCGAAGCGACGCTTCGATCCGCCGAGAACCTTGATGCACTGGACGCGCTTCGCGCCACTGTTGTCAGCGACATCAAGATTGGATTGCATCTGGATCATGGATCCGTTTCCTTCTTGTCTGGCTTGCCGGAACCGGTCCGGCAGTTCCTAATGGCTTACGCTTCGCTCGAAGCTTCGGGCGCCTTGTGGGTGTTCACCCGATCCAGCACCTTCCAGGTCTTCAGCTTGGAAATCGGAGCCGTCTCCTCGATGCGGACGGTTTCGCCTTCCTTGAAGCTGTTGTTCTCGTCATGCGCGTGATACTTCTTCGAACGACGGATGATCTTCCCGTACAGCGGGTGCTTCACCTTGCGCTCGACATTCACCACCACGGTCTTGTCGCCCTTGTCGGAGACCACCGTTCCGGTCAGAACTCGTTTCGGCATATCGGCCTCCTTACTTTGCTGCAGTGCGAGCGCGCTCGCTCTGCAGGGTCTTGATGCGGGCAATCGTGCGACGCACTTCGCGGACGCGCGCGGGGCGCTCCAGCTGGTTGGTCGCGGCCTGGAAGCGCAGGTTGAACGCTTCCTTCTTCAGCGCACCCAGCTCAGCGGTCAGCTGATCGTCGGTCTTCTGCTGAAGGTCTTCGTAAATCTTGCTCATCACTCACCTCCCAGGTGCGACGTATCGCCCAGGCGCGCCACGACCTTGGTCTTGATCGGCAGCTTCATCGCAGCACGCTCGAACGCCACCGCGGCGATCGGACCAGGAACACCATCCAGTTCGAACAGGATGCGACCCGGCTTCACGCGGGCGGCCCAATATTCGACCGAACCCTTGCCCTTGCCCTGACGGACTTCGGCGGGCTTCTTGGTCACCGGCACGTCCGGGAACACGCGGATCCACAAACGTCCCTGACGCTTGATGTGACGCGTGATCGCACGACGGGCGGCTTCGATCTGGCGTGCGGTGATCCGCTCGGGCTCCAGCGCCTTCAGGCCGTACGACCCGAAATTGAGGCTCGTTCCGCCCGGCGCATTGCCGCTGATCCGGCCCTTGAAAGCCTTGCGGAACTTCATTTTCTTCGGTTGCAGCATGATGCTCTACCTTGTCTGTCTGTTCTGGGCTCAGCGGGCCGGGCGGACGCCGGAAGTCTGCGCTTCCATCATCAGCCGGTCCTGCGCCATCGGATCGTGTCCAAGGATTTCGCCCTTGAAGATCCAGCACTTGATGCCGATGATGCCGTACGCGGTGAGCGCTTCGGCTTCGGCATAGTCGACATTGGCACGCAGCGTGTGCAGCGGAACGCGGCCTTCGCGATACTGCTCGGTGCGGGCGATTTCGGCGCCGCCGAGACGGCCGCCGCACATCACCTTGATGCCTTCTGCGCCCAGACGCATCGCCGACTGCATCGCGCGCTTCATCGCACGACGGAAGGCAACGCGGCGGATCAGCTGGTCGGCAATGCCCTGCGCGACGAGCTTGGCGTCGATTTCGGGCTTGCGGATCTCGACGATGTTGAGCTTGACCTCACCACCTTCGATCAGACCTTCCAGCGTCTTGCGCAGCTTCTCGATGTCCGCGCCCTTCTTGCCGATGATGACACCGGGACGGGCAGCGTAGATCGAGACGCGGCACAGCTTGGCCGGGCGCTCGATGACCACCTTGGAGATCGCGGCCTGGGGCAGCGTCTTCATGATGTACTTGCGCAGCTCGATGTCTTCCTTGAGCAGACGCGCATAGTCGCGACCTTCGGCGAACCAGCGGCTGTCCCAGGTACGGTTGATCTGCAGACGCAGGCCAATCGGATTGCTCTTGTGACCCATGGCTTACGCTTCCTCTTGTTCGCGCACGACGATGCGCAGGCGGCTGAACGGCTTCACGATGCGGCTGGAACGGCCACGTGCGCGGGTCATGAACCGCTTCATCGTGATCGCCTTGCCAACGCTCGCTTCAGCGACGACCAGCGCGTCGACATCGAGGTTGTGGTTGTTTTCCGCGTTGGCGATAGCCGACGCGAGGACCTTCTTGGCGTCGACAGCCATGGCCTTCTTCGAGAAGGACAGGATGTTCATCGCCTCTTCGGCCTTCTTGCCACGGATCAGGGCGGCCACGAGGTTGAGCTTCTGCGCCGAACCACGGATGGTGGTACCGACGGCCAGTGCCTCATTTTCGCCCACGCGGCGCGGAGATTTTGCCTTGCCCATTAGCGCTTGCCCTTCTTGTCAGCAGCGTGGCCAGGGAAGGTGCGGGTCGGAGCGAATTCGCCCAGCTTGTGACCCACCATGTCTTCGTTGACCGCCACGGGAATGAATTTGTGGCCGTTGTACACGTTGAACGTCAGGCCGACGAATTGCGGCAGGATCGTCGAACGACGCGACCAGGTCTTGATCGGAGCACGGCCGCCAGCGTCCTGCGCCGCCTCTGCCTTCTTCAGCAGATACAGGTCGAAGAACGGCCCTTTTTTGATGGAGCGAGCCATGACTTACCTCTTCTTCTTCGCGTGACGCGACCGGATGATCATCTTGTCGGTCGACTTGTTCTTACGAGTGCGCATACCCTTGGTCGGCTTGCCCCACGGGGTCACCGGATGACGGCCACCCGAGGTGCGGCCTTCACCACCACCATGCGGGTGATCGACCGGGTTCTTGGCAACACCGCGCGTCAGCGGGCGCTTGCCCATCCAGCGCTTGCGACCGGCCTTGGCGAAGTTCTGGTTGCTGTTGTCGGGGTTCGAAACCGCGCCAACGGTGCCCATGCAGGCGCCGGGGATGTAACGCTGTTCGCCCGAGTTCAGACGGACCATCACCATGCCGCGGTCGCGCCCTACGACCTGTGCATAGGTGCCTGCCGAACGTGCGATCTGACCGCCCTTGCCCGGCTTCATTTCCACATTGTGGATGATGGTGCCGACCGGCATCTGCGCCAGCTTCATGGCGTTGCCCGGCTTCACGTCGGTCTTTTCGCCGGCGATCACGGTATCGCCCACAGCCAGACGCTGCGGCGCCAGGATATAGGCCAGTTCGCCGTCTTCGTACTTGATCAGCGCGATGAACGCGGTGCGGTTGGGATCATATTCGATCCGCTCCACAGTGCCGGGGACGTCAAGCTTGCGACGCTTGAAGTCGACGATGCGGTAACGCTGCTTGTGACCGCCAGCGATGCCGCGCGAAGTCACGTGACCCTTGTTGTTGCGGCCACCGGTCTTGCGCTTGCCTTCGGTCAGCGCCTTGACCGGGCCACCCTTGTACAGGTCGCTGCGGTCGACAAGGATCAGGCCGCGACGGCCCGGGCTTGTCGGATTATAGGATTTGAGTGCCATATCTGTATCCTGTCAGCTTGCCGACCGCGCTCAGACGCCGGTGGTGACGTCGATCGACTGGCCTTCGGCCAAACGAACAACGGCTTTCTTGATGTCGGTGCGGGTATAGGGACGACCCTTCCAGCGCTTGGTCTTGCCCTTCTGGACGAGGGTGTTGACACCCACGACCTTGACATCGAACAGCGCTTCGACCGCAGCCTTGATCTGCGGCTTGGTGGCGTCCTGGCTGACCTTGAAGACCACCGAGTTGCTTTCGCTGAGCAGCGTCGACTTTTCGGTGATGTGCGGGGCCACGATCACGTCGTAATGACGGGTATCGATGGTGTCGGATTTCTTAGCCATTGAACCGGGCCTCCAGCTTTTCAACAGCGGCGCGGGTCAGCACCAGCGTATCGTGTTTCAGGATGTCATAGACATTGGCACCGACGGCGGGCAGCACGTTCAGACCGATCAGGTTGGCCGAAGCCTTCTTGAAATTGTCGTTCACGGCATCGCCATCGATGAACAGCGCCTTCTTGCCCAGGCCGAGCTTGCCGAGCTGAGCGGCCAGCGCCTTCGTCTTGGCTTCGCCGAGATCCAGCGATTCCACGACGATCAGGCTCTCGCTGGCGACCTTCGAGGACAGAGCCATCTTCAGGCCGAGCGCGCGGACCTTCTTGTTGAGCGACGGGTTGAAGTCACGGACGCGGGGACCGTGAGCCTTACCACCGCCGACGAAGATCGGAGCACGACGATCGCCGTGACGAGCGGTACCGCCGCCCTTCTGACGACCGAACTTCTTGCCGGTGCGCGCAACATCGCTGCGCTCGCGGGCCGCACGGGCAGTGCCGCGACGGTTTTCGAGCTGCCAGGTGATCACGCGGTGCAGAATGTCTGCACGCGGGGTCACGCCGAACACGTCATCGTTGAGTTCGATGTCGCCCTTGGCAGTGGCGTCGAGGGTTTGAACCTTGAGCTTCATGACCGATTAACCCTCCTGGCCGTCGGTTGCTTCCACAGCGGCCACGTCTTCAGCAGGCGTGTCGGCGGGAGCATTGTCGTTATTGCCCGCAGCAGAGCGGATCGCGGCGGGGTACGGAGCGTCGGCGTGGCGCGGAACCTTGACGGCATCGCGAACCATCAGCCAGCCGCCCTTCGAACCGGGGACCGAACCCTTGACGAAGATCAGGCCGCGCGCTTCGTCGGTGCGGACGACTTCCAGGTTCTGCTGGGTGCGCTGACGGTCGCCCATGTGGCCGGCCATCTTCTTGTTCTTGAAGACCTTGCCCGGATCCTGACGCTGACCGGTCGAACCATGGGCACGGTGCGAGATCGACACGCCGTGCGAGGCGCGCATACCCCCGAAGCCCCAGCGCTTCATGGCGCCGGCAAAGCCCTTACCCTGGGTGTGGCCGGTAATGTCGACCAGCTGACCGGGGATGAAGTGGTTGGCAGAAATGGTGGCACCCACGTCGAGGATCGCATCGTCGGCGACGCGGAACTCGGCCATCAGCATCTTGGGAGCGACTTCTGCCTTGGCAAAATGCTCGCGCTGCGGCTTGTTGACGTTCTTGGGCTTGGCAGCTCCGGCACCCAGCTGGACCGCGACGTAACCGTCACGCTCCTGGTTCTTCACCGAAACCACCTGGCAATCTTCCAGCGACAGGACGGTGACGGGCACGTGCCGGCCATCTTCCTGAAACAGGCGGGTCATCCCGACTTTTTTCGCGATCACGCCAGTGCGCATGATCATTCTCCCAATAGAGGCCCGTCTGCGTGATTGCTCGCGGGCGTATCCAACGAAAAACCCCCAAGGCGTGAACCTTGAGGGCCAACCCGAATTTTGATGATCACCCCGTCCGGGTTGGCTTTTCCCCTCCTGCGAGCCGCGGGAGGGAAAAGACGGGGGACCAGAGCCGCAGCAATGGCTGCGCGGTATCCCTTAGGCCCCTGCCCTTTCGGGCAGAGATGCCCGGACCTGGGCCCGGGCGGACTGGCCTCAGGCCAGCTTGATCTCGACGTTGACGCCAGCGGCCAGTTCGAGCTTCATCAGAGCATCGACAGTGGCCGGGGTCGGCTGGACGATATCCAGCAGACGCTTGTAGGTGCGCACCTCGAACTGCTCGCGCGACTTCTTGTCGACATGCGGGCCGCGGTTCACGGTGAACTTCTCGATGCGCGTCGGCAGCGGAATGGGGCCACGAATGAGAGCGCCGGTGCGGCGGGCGGTGTCGGCGATGTCGCCGGTCGCCTGATCGAGCACGCGATGATCAAATGCCTTGAGGCGAATACGGATATTCTGCGTTTCCATTACCACTTTACCGATGCGAAAGAGCGAAAAACAAACCGCCCCAGAAACCCGTTGATCCCTGGTGGGACCGAACGCCGGGGCGGCCTATAAAAATTCCATCTCCCGGACGAATCAGTTCCGTCCGCGAGATGGCCCTATATTACTTGGTGATCGTGCTGACAACCCCCGAACCGACGGTACGGCCACCTTCGCGGATAGCGAAGCGCAGACCCGGATCCATCGCGATCGGAGCGATCAGCTTCACGCCGATCGTCACGTTGTCGCCGGGCATCACCATCTCGGTGCCCTCGGGCAGGATCACTTCACCGGTCACGTCGGTCGTGCGGAAGTAGAACTGCGGACGATAGTTGGCGAAGAACGGCGTATGACGGCCACCTTCGTCCTTCGACAGCACGTAGACTTCTGCGTTGAACTCGGTGTGCGGCGTAACCGAACCGGGCTTGCAGAGAACCTGACCACGCTCGACTTCCTCACGGGCAACGCCGCGGACGAGAGCGCCGATGTTGTCGCCGGCTTCACCCTGGTCGAGCAGCTTGCGGAACATTTCGACGCCGGTCACGACGGTCTTGCGGGTGTCCTTCAGACCGACGATTTCGACTTCTTCGCCAACCTTGACGATGCCGGTTTCGACGCGGCCGGTCACAACGGTACCACGACCCGAGATCGAGAACACGTCTTCCACGGGCATCAGGAACGGCTTGTCGACGGGACGAGCCGGCTGGGGGATGTACGAGTCAACAGCGGCCATCAGCGCGTTGATCGAGTCCTTGCCGATATTGTCGTCGCGACCTTCCAGAGCGGCCAGAGCCGAACCCTTGACGATCGGAATATCGTCGCCGGGGAAGTCGTACGAGCTGAGCAGTTCGCGAACTTCGAGTTCGACGAGCTCGAGGATTTCCTCGTCGTCGACCTGGTCGACCTTGTTCATGTACACGACCAGAGCGGGCACGCCGACCTGACGGGCAAGCAGGATGTGCTCGCGGGTCTGCGGCATCGGGCCGTCAGCAGCGTTCACCACCAGGATCGCGCCGTCCATCTGGGCGGCACCGGTGATCATGTTCTTCACATAGTCAGCGTGACCCGGGCAGTCGACGTGCGCATAGTGACGGGCTTCGGTTTCATATTCGACGTGTGCGGTCGAAATGGTGATGCCGCGCTCGCGCTCTTCGGGAGCCTTGTCGATGTTCGCATAATCGGTGAAGGTTGCGCCGCCGGTTTCAGCGAGCACCTTGGTGATGGCTGCGGTCAGCGTGGTCTTGCCATGGTCGACGTGACCGATGGTACCGATATTGCAGTGCGGCTTGGTCCGCTCAAATTTAGCCTTGGCCATTTTTTCCTACCTTCGTTCTTTACTATCTGTGGGATAGTCCGGGCCGCGCTCTGGCCGGACTGCCCAAAACTGTCAACACCCTAATGAAAGCCCGACGCGCCGGTCAGCGCGATTCGGCGGGCTAAGGTCGAGCGCCTATAGCGATTATGCCCGGCTTATGCCAGCTTCTCCTTGACCTCGGCCGCGACATTCGCCGGGACCTCGTCATAGTGAGAGAACTGCATCGTGTACTGCGCACGTCCCTGGGTGAAGGAACGCAGCTGGTTCACGTATCCGAACATGTTTGCGAGCGGCACGATCGCTTCCACCGCCTGCGCGTTGCCACGCGTGTCGGTGCCCTGGATCTGGCCGCGACGGCTGTTCAAGTCGCCGATGACGTCGCCCAGATAATCTTCCGGCGTCACCACCTCGACCTTCATGATCGGCTCGAGCAGCTTAATGCCGGCCTTCTGCGCAGCTTCGCGCATGGCGGCACGGCCTGCGATTTCGAACGCCAGCGCCGAGGAGTCGACGTCATGATACGCACCGTCATACAGGTCGATCTCGAAGTCGATGATCGGGAAGCCGACCAGCGAGCCCGAAGCCGCCGTCTCGCGCATGCCCTTCTCGACCGCGGGGATATATTCCTTCGGAATGTTACCGCCCTTGACCGAGTCGACGAACGTAATGCCCGATCCGCGCTCGCCCGGCGTCAGCTTGAACTTGACGCGGCCGAACTGACCCGAACCACCCGACTGCTTCTTGTGGGTATAGTCGATGTCCACGGGCTTGGCGAGATATTCGCGATACGCCACCTGCGGCGCACCCACGTTCGCTTCCACCTTGAATTCGCGCTTCATGCGGTCGACCAGGATTTCCAGGTGAAGTTCACCCATGCCCTTGATGATCGTCTGGCCGCTTTCGGCATCCGACGACACGCGGAACGACGGGTCTTCGCGGGCAAGGCGGTTGAGCGCCACGCCCATCTTCTCCTGGTCGGCCTTGGTCTTGGGCTCGACCGAGAGTTCGATCACCGGCTCGGGGAATTCCATCCGCTCGAGGATGATCGGCGCGTTCGAAGCGCACAGCGTGTCCCCGGTGGTGGTTTCCTTCAGGCCCGCCAGAGCGACGATGTCGCCGGCATAGGCTTCCGAAATGTCTTCGCGGCTGTTGGCATGCATCAGCAGCATGCGGCCAACCTTTTCCTTCTTGTCCTTGACCGAGTTGGTCACCGAGGTACCGGCTTCCAGCTTGCCCGAATAGATGCGGGCGAAGGTCAGGGTTCCGACGAACGGGTCGTTCATGATCTTGAACGCCAGCGCGCTGAACGGCGCATCGTCAGCCGGCGGACGGGTGTCCTTGGTCTCGCCGTCGAGCTTGACACCTTCCACATCGGGAATGTCGAGCGGCGAAGGCAGATAGTCGACCACGGCGTCGAGCAGCGGCTGCACGCCCTTGTTCTTGAACGCCGAACCGCACAGCACGGGCACGAACGAGAAGTTCAGCGTACCCTTGCGGATCAGCTTCTTGATGGTGTCGGCGTCGGGCTCGTTGCCTTCGAGATACTGTTCCATCACCGCATCGTCCTGTTCGACGACGGTCTCGATCAGCTCGGCGCGCGCGGCTTCGGCGGCATCCTTCAGATCATCGGGGATGTCGGTATAGTCAAACTTCGCGCCCAGCGCTTCGTTCTGCCAGATGATCGCGCGGTTGTGCACCAGATCGACCAGGCCGATGAACGAGCTTTCGATGCCGATCGGGAGATACAGCACCAGCGGACGCGCGCCCAGACGGTCGCGGATCATGTCGACGCAGCGCTCGAAGCTCGCGCCGGTGCGGTCCAGCTTGTTGACGAAGCACATGCGCGGCACGCGGTACTTTTCCGCCTGGCGCCACACGGTTTCCGACTGCGGCTCAACGCCGGCCACGCCGTCGAAACAGGCGACCGCACCGTCGAGCACGCGCAGCGAACGTTCGACTTCGATGGTGAAGTCCACGTGGCCCGGGGTGTCGATGATGTTGATGCGGTGATCGTTCCAGAAACAGGTCGTCGCAGCCGACGTGATCGTGATGCCGCGCTCCTGCTCCTGCTCCATCCAGTCCATGGTCGCAGCGCCGTCGTGCACTTCACCGATCTTGTACGACTTGCCGGTATAATAGAGAATCCGCTCGGTCGTGGTGGTCTTGCCCGCATCGATATGGGCCATGATGCCGATATTGCGGTACTTCTCCAGGGGATGGCTGCGTGCCATGATCTCAAACTCCAAGATTTGGGGGCGTAATTTGCCGCGCCCTATAATGAAGCCCCGGCGCTTTGACCAGCGCGAATTGGCTCATGACGGGATGCAGCTCACTCCCCTCTCCACCAACGGAAGAGGGCATCTCGAACAGGCCCGGACACGAACCTGCTCCTTAGTCAAAAGGGGGTGACGACACCGATATGGTGCGCCCTCCCCTTTTCGGCAACACACGGTTGCTGCGACCTCCCCCCCGTCAGGGGAGAGGGCACATATTACCAGCGATAGTGCGAGAAGGCACGGTTCGCTTCGGCCATGCGGTGCGTGTCTTCACGCTTCTTGACCGCATTGCCGCGATTGTTGGCGGCATCGAGCAGTTCGCCCGACAGACGCGCAGCCATCGTGGTTTCGCTGCGGTTGCGCGCAGCGGCGATGAGCCAGCGGATGGCGAGAGCCTGGGCGCGATCGGGACGCACTTCGACGGGGACCTGGTAGGTCGCACCACCGACGCGGCGGCTGCGCACTTCGATGCCGGGCTTCACGTTGTTCAGCGCATCGTGGAACATCGGCAGCGGGTCGGCCTTGGCCTTGGTCTGCATGGTTTCCAGCGCACCATAGACGATGCGTTCGGCGACGGACTTCTTGCCGTCCAGCATCAGGTTGTTCATGAACTTCGAGAGCGTCAGATCCCCGAACTTGGGATCGGGAAGGATGACGCGCTTTTCCGGGCGACGACGACGAGACATAGGTAACTCCTGAAAAAAGCCTGAGCTTCAAGCGGGGGAGAAATGGATCCCGGACAAAATCGCTTTTGGCGATTTTTCCGGGATGATCCTCACCCCGTGAGGATCACTTGGGACGCTTGGCGCCGTACTTCGAACGGCTCTGCTTGCGGTCCTTGACACCCTGGGTATCGAGGACGCCGCGCAGCACGTGATAGCGCACACCGGGAAGGTCGCGCACGCGGCCGCCGCGGATGAGCACAACCGAGTGCTCCTGCAGGTTGTGGCCTTCACCCGGAATGTAGGTGATGACTTCGCGGCTGTTGGTCAGACGGACCTTGGCCACCTTGCGCAGTGCCGAGTTCGGCTTTTTCGGGGTCGTCGTGTAGACGCGGGTGCAAACGCCACGCTTCTGCGGGTTTGCATCCATTGCGGGCACCTTGGACTTCGCCTTCTGGGGCACCCGGCCCTTGCGGACCAGCTGGTTGATCGTTGGCATGTTTCTCTTCACCTGGTTGGTAGAGTATGAGGTTACTCTGCCGCCCGATACGTGACCGTCATGCGATGGTGTCGCACGCCGATATGGTGGAGGCTCCGCCTGTTGCCCACCCGCACCTTGCGCCAGTGTTCTGCTTGGTTTCGGTCGATGCGGCCCTGAAGGCCCCGGCGATCGAAGCGCGGCCCTTAGCGGTGTTTGGCCGCGCGGTCAAGCCGCTGCGGAAAGGCCCTGCGCCTTGGCGAGCACCGAGGAGCGCAAGGCTGCCCAATCCTCGAAATGCCAGAAATCGGGGCGTTCGATGCCCAGAATCTGCGGCCCCTGGTCGGGCCGGACGATCAGCTCCTGCGGCTTGATCTCCTGCAGCCTCGACGTGCAATAGAAGGGCAGCACGCGGATCGCCATCAGTTCCTCGGGGCAATTGTCGACGATCAGCGCCAGGCGATGGTCGTTGAGCCTGACCAGCCCGCCAGCGGGATAGAGCCCCAGCGAATTGATGAACACGCCCATCAGCCGCTCGTCGAAATGGCCCTGCCACTGGCCCATCCGGCCCAGCGCCATCGCCGGGGTCCACGGGTCCTTGTAGGGGCGGTTAGAGGTCACCGCATCATAGACATCGCAGATCGCGCCCATGCGCGCGGCCATGCTGATCTCGTCGCCCGCCAGCCCGAACGGATAGCCGGTACCATCGATCTTTTCGTGATGATGCAGGCACACGTCGCGCGCCATGTCGGGCACTTCGGGATTGTCGCCGATCAGCGCATGGCCGCGTTCGGGATGCGTGCGGATGGTCGAGAATTCCTCGTCGGTCAGCCGCCCCGTCTTGTCGAGGATCATCTGCGGCACCGCCATCTTGCCCAGATCGTGGAGCAGCCCCGACATGCCCATATGGCGGATCGTGGTGTCGTCCAGGTCCAGCTTCCGCGCCATGTTGATCATCAGCGCGCATACCGCGACCGAATGCATATAGGTATATTCGTCCTTCGACTTCAGCCGGACGAGATTGGTCAACGCCTTGTTGTTGCGTTCCACCGACTCGCGGATCTCGTCGATCAGCGGCGCGACATCCTTGATCTTGATCGCCTGCCCCATGCGCGCGGCCTCGAACATCGCGCCGACCTGCTTCTTCGACTTCTCGACGATCCTGGCAGCGCGCTTGGCCTCCTGCTTGAAGCCGGTGCTCTTGGCCGCGACCGAAGGCGGGGTGTACCGCGCGGTCATGGGATTGGGCTGGGTCGCCAGACGACGGACCGGCTCGGGTTCCACCGGTGTCAGGCTGGGGCGATCGATCTTCGGGGCCGCGCCACGCTCGTCGTCGACGATCACGGCCTCGACCTTGCTCTGACGGATCTTGAGCAGGTCGTCCTCGTCTTCGAGCAGGAACTTCTTGCGCCAGAACGGGTGATCGAACCACGAGCCGACAAAGCCGTGGACGAACATTCCCAATTCTACCCGATCTGGCTTGATATGCTGAAGCATCCGCCCATCCGCCCCTGTGACAGCCCCCCGTGCAACAGGCCGGGCAAGCCGAGTTGCAAAGATTTCATCAGGTGTCTTGGCGGAAAAACATTAACCGAGAGTAATAGGCGGACAGCTCGGCGTGATTTTACACTCCCCGGTTTTTGGGGTGTTCCATTATGGAGCGGTGATGCGGCGGGCGCTGGAGATGCGTACTGGGTTGCCCGGCATCTCGCCGGCGAACACGCCGCCGACCGTCTTGGCCGGATCGATCGGCGTATCGAGAATGCGCGTCAGCACCTCGCGCCCCTTCACCACCTTGGCAAAGGCTGCATAGCCGAGATTGTCGCCCGTCGCGGACGGATTGGCATCGAGTCCGGTCTGGGCGCCCAGCATGATCGTGAACTCGCCGCGCGCCGATCCTGGCTCAAACCGCGCGACCGACAGGACGCCATCGGTATGGCTCAGCCCGGTCTGGCTGGTCGGCTCGTGCGCGATCGGCGGCAGCATGCGCTTGGGATCGCCAAGACCGCCGAACTGGACGAAGCCGAAATCGTCAGCCGCCTTGACCACGCGATAGAAGACCACGCCGTCGAGCATCTTCTTGTCGACATAGGCGAGGAAGTTCCTGCCCGTGATCGGCGCGCGGCGCGTGTCCACCTCCACCGTCAGCGTACCGACATCGGTGGCGATCTCGACCAGTGGCAGCGGAGGCTGCGGCGCGGCATCGGCGGCGGGCGCATCCTGCGCGAACGCAGGCGCCAACAGCGCTAGCGCCGCCGCGATCAGCGCCAGCCAGCGCGTCACGCGCCCAGTGCCTTTTTCAGCTGCTCGTTGACCAGCTGCGGGTTGCCCTTGCCCTGCATCGCCTTCATCGTCTGGCCGACGAAGAAGCCGAACAGCGCTTCCTTGCCGCCCTTGTACTGATCGACCTTGTCGGCATTGTCGGCGAGCACCTTGGCAATCGCAGCATCGATCGCGCCGGTATCCGAGGTCTGCTTGAGCCCGCGCTCCTCGACGATCTTGCCCGCCGGATCGCCGGTCTCGAGCATGATCTCGAACACCTGCTTGGCGATGGTGCCCGATATCGTGCCGCTGGCGACCAGCGCGAGCAGTTCTGCCCCCGCCGCCTGGCTGACCGGACTGTCCTCGATCGTCTTGCCCAGCCGGTTGAGCGCGCCGTACAGTTCGGACAGCAGCCAGTTCGCCGCTGCCTTGGCGACGTCTGCCTCGGGCTTGCCCTGCGCCTTGGCGCATTCGGCGAGCAGCCCTTCGAACCAGCGCGCGGTCTCCGCCTCGGCAGTCAGCACCGCAGCGTTATAGGCCGAGAGGCCAAGTTCGCTCTCGTAACGCTTGCGCTTGGCGTCGGGCAGCTCGGGTAGCGAAGCCTTGCACTCGTCGAGAAACGCATCGTCGAGTTCGAGCGGTAGCAGATCGGGATCGGGGAAATAGCGATAGTCGTGCGCGTCTTCCTTCGATCGCATCGAGCGGGTCTCGTTCTTGTCCGGATCGTAGAGCCGGGTTTCCTGCACGATCGTCCCTCCGCTTTCGAGCACGTCGACCTGGCGATTCGCCTCATGCTCGATCGCCGCCATCACATAGCGCACCGAGTTGACGTTCTTGGTCTCGGTCCGCGTGCCGAATTCGTCGCCGGGCTTGCGCACCGAGACGTTGACGTCGGCGCGCATCGAGCCTTCTTCCATATTGCCGTCGCAGCTGCCGACATAGCGCAGGATCGTGCGCAGCTTCTTGAGATACGCACCTGCCTCTGCCGGCGAACGCATGTCGGGGCGCGAGACGATTTCCATCAGCGCGACGCCCGAACGGTTGAGGTCGACATAAGACATGGTCGGGTGCTGATCGTGCATCAGCTTGCCCGCATCCTGCTCGACATGGATGCGCTCGATGCCGATCGTCTTGGTCGCGGCATCGGGGTTCTTCTCGTCGAGGCTGATCTCGACCGCGCCCTCGCCCACCAGCGGGTGATAGAGCTGGCTGATCTGATAGCCCTGCGGCAGATCGGCATAGAAATAGTTCTTGCGGTCGAAGCGCGACCAGCGGTTGATCTGCGCGCCGATCGCCATGCCGGTGCGCACCGCCTGGCGGATGCACTCCTTGTTGGGGACGGGCAGCATGCCGGGCATTGCGGCATCTACAAGGCTGACCTGCGCATTGGGCTCGGCGCCGAATGCGGTCGCTGCGCCCGAAAAGAGCTTGGCATTGCTGGTGACCTGCGCGTGCACCTCAAGGCCGATCACGACCTCCCATTCACCGGTGGCACCCTGGATACGATAGGTTGATTCAGTCATTCTGTGTCCGTTTCAGGCGTAATGAGAGGAACTGTAGGGAAATAGCTGCGATAGAAGCGCGGGTCACGCGTCAGGATGGTCGCGCCGATGGCTTGCGCGTGACCACCGATAAGGAAATCGGCGACGATGGCCTTGGGCATATCCGCCGGGCGAGCCCTGCGATGGGCCTGGAACGCTTGTCCGGCGATGAAGGCGGCTTGTGCGTCCAGCATTTCCACTCCAACCACCATCGCAATCAGCGCTTCCAGAAACGCCTCCAGTGAACCGAATTGCGGAGCCACCTCGGCTACCACTACCGGATTGACGACCACCTTTCCAACGCTGGCTGCTCGCTCAAGTTGGGCAAAAGACCAGTCGAACCAGTGGGGATCATGATCCAGGATATCGATCAGAACATTGGAGTCGATCAGGATCACGGCTCGTAGTCACCTCGCAGCTCGCGCATATACTCGTCTGTACTCAATCCGTCCGGATTGGGGTATTTGCCTGCAATCGCTCGCAAGCCTTCGCGCATCCGGCGACGCCGTTCTGCAGCGTCCTCGGGGCCAAAACCAAGTGGCGAGACGATGACCTGACCTGCCTCGTTCATGGCAACTTTATAGGGCTGACCGGGGACGAGTCCCACAGCGTCGCGCATTGCCTTGGGAATCAGGACCTGCCCCTTGCTGGTCATCGTGCCCGTTTCAATCTTGGTCTGTGCGTTCATCGCCTGCCTCCAGTGTTACCAAGGTAACACCTCGCATGACCATCATCAATCCTGCCGGGTCATCACCACCAGCGCTCGGGCCGCGCGGTGAACCCGGCGCGTTCCTCGATCGCCAGCCCGGCATTGAGCACGCCCTGCTCGTCGAGCGGCTTGCCGATGATCTGAAGGCCCAGCGGCAGTCCCTGGCTGTCGAGACCGCCGGGCACCGACATCGCGGGCAGCCCCGCCAGCGAGGCCGGCACCGCAAACACATCGTTCAGGTACATGGCGATCGGATCGTCGCTGTTTTCGCCCAGGCCGAACGCGGCGCTCGGCGCGGTCGGCGCGAGCAGCACGTCGCAATGCTCCCAGACCTGCGCGAAATCGCGGGCGATCAGCGCGCGCACCTTTTGCGCCTGGGTATAATAGGCGTCATAGAAACCGGCCGACAGCACATAGGTGCCAATCATGATGCGGCGCTTGACCTCGGGGCCGAAACCGGCGGCGCGGGTCGCGGCATACATGTCCTGCAGGCCTGCGCCATCGGGCAGGTTGCGCTGGCCGTAGCGCACGCCGTCATAGCGCGCGAGGTTGGACGAGGCTTCGGCCGGGGCGATGATATAATAAGCGGGCAGCGCATAGCGCGTATGCGGCAGCGACACTTCGACGATCTCCGCCCCGGCGTCGCGCAGCCATTCGGCGCCCTGATCCCAGATGGCGGCGATCTCGGCATTCATGCCGTCCATGCGATATTCCCTCGGAATACCGACGCGCTTGCCCTTGAGATTGCTCGACAATGCGGCTTCCCATTGCGGCACCGGCAGGTCGAGCGAGGTCGAATCCTTGGGATCGAAGCCGCTCATCGCCTCGAGCATGATCGCGCAGTCGCGCACGTCGCGCGCCATCGGGCCGGCCTGGTCGAGCGACGAGGCAAAGGCGATCACGCCCCAGCGCGAGCAGCGGCCGTAAGTCGGCTTGATGCCACTGATGCCGGTGAATGCAGCGGGCTGGCGGATCGAGCCACCGGTATCGGTTCCGGTCGCCGCCGGGCACAGCCGCGCGGAAATCGCCGCAGAGCTGCCGCCGGATGAACCACCGGGAGCCAGCGGTGCATTGCCGCCATCGTTGCGCCGCCAGGGCGAGATGACATTGCCGAACGCGCTCGTCTCGTTCGACGATCCCATCGCGAACTGGTCCATGTTGAGCTTGCCCAGCATGCCCGCGCCCGCGTCCCACAGCTTCTGGCTGACGGTCGATTCATAAGTCGGCTTGAACCCGTTCAGGATCTCGCTCGCCGCGCGCGCCTCGACGCCGACGGTGCAGAAAAGGTCCTTCATGCCGATCGGCACGCCGGCCATGATCGGCAGTTCCTCGCCTGCCGCGCGCTTCGCGTCGATCGCGTCGGCGGCCGCGAGCGCATGTTCGGGCGTGTCGATCAGAAAGGCGTTGAGCGCCTTGGCCTCGGCGACATTGGCATTGAACGCGGTCGCGACTTCGCGCGCGCTGAAGGTGCCGGCGCGCACGCCGTTGCGGATATCGGCAACGCCGAGATCGGTAAGGTCGGTCATGGTTATTCGATCACCTTCGGAACGCCGAAAAAGCCGTGTTCGGCTGCAGGCGCATTGGCCAGCACCTTGTCGCGGATGTTGCCGTCGGTGACGACATCCTCGCGCAGGCGCAGGGTGTTGGGAATGACGGCGGTCATCGGCTCGACGCCGGTGACATCGACTTCGCCCAATTGCTCTACCCAGCCCAATATGCCGTTGAATTCCGGCACCATGGCTTCGACCTCGGCATCGGTCATCGCGATCCGCGCCAGGCTGGCGATCTTCTTGACGGTTTTGCTATCTACAGACATGCCCCAGCGGCTAGCACCGGCCCGCGCGGCCATCAAGCGGGCAAATGCTGCATTTGCGCAATCCGGGCGCGGGCAACACTTTGCTGGCAGTAACCGTAATCGGTTTCTATATGCGCCCCGAAGGCCCGCGTGTGCCCGCGCGCCTGCCCCGCCCCGGAGACTGTCTTGGCCCGCAAGTTCCTGTACCTGATCGCGACGATCATCTTCCTGATTGTCGCAGCTTTCGCTGCCTACCGCCTGTTTCCGCAGCAGATTTTTGCCGCAGCCTTCGTGCCCTCGGCTGAGTTCGTGAAGCCCGAGGCGGTCGAGACCAGCGCCTATGCCGATCCGAAGATGTGGTTCTCGCGCCCTGGCATCACCGGCGATGCCAATCCGGCGCTCTGGACCCCGGAAGGCGTCGAGGCAACCAAGACACCCAAGGTCGCGATCTTCTACATCCACCCGACATCGTACATGAAGCGCGCGCTGTGGAACGCACCGCTGAACGACAAGGAATCACAGGATCGCGCGCGCATCTTCCTGCGCAGCCAGGCGAGCGTGTTCAATGGCGTTGGCGAAATCTGGGCGCCGCGCTATCGCCAGGCCGCAATCGGCGCGTTCCTGACCACCCGGCCCGAAGCGCAAATGGCATTCGACGCCGCCTATTCGGACATTCTCGCCGCGTTCGACGAGTTCGTCGCCGAAATCCCCAAGGACATGCCGATCATCATCGCCGGGCACAGCCAGGGCGGGCTGCACCTGACCACGCTGATGCGCCAGCGCGTCGTCACCCGGCCGCTCGCCGACCGGATCGTCGCGGCTTATGTCATCGGCTGGCCCGTCTCGCTGACCACGGATCTGCTCGCGCTGGGCCTGCCGCCCTGCACCGACCCCGACCAGGCGAACTGCATGATCGGCTTCCAGAGCTTCGGCGAACCCGCCGAGCCGCAGCTGCTGCTCGATGCCTATGCCGCAAGCGTCGGCTTCGACGGAGAGCTGCGTGGCCAGAGCCCGATGCTGTGCGTCAATCCGATCACCGGGGTGCTCGGCGACGAGGCCCCGGCCGACCGCAACCTCGGCACGCTGGTGCCCAACGAGGAACTGACCGACGGCGTCATCACCCCTGCACTGGTCGGCGCGAAATGCGACGATCGCGGGCTGCTGCTGCTCGGCGGCGAACCGCAGCTTGGCCCCTATGTGCTGCCGGGTAACAACTATCACGTCTATGATTATCCGCTGTTCTGGGCGAACCTTCGCGCCGACGCGGAACGGAGGGTAGCCGCATTTCTGGCCAAGTGATCACCACGCACGCGGCGGATTTCCGCGCCGCTCTGCCCGCAGGCGGACGGCTGATCGGGCTCGATGTCGGCACCAAGACCATCGGCACCGCGTTCTGCGATGCCGGTTGGAGCTTTGCCACCGCTGCCAAGACGATCAAGCGCACCAAGTTCGGCGCGGACAAGGCGGCGATCGAGCAACTGGTGCGCGAGCAGGAAATTCGCGGGATCGTTATCGGCCTGCCGCTCAACATGGATGGGACCGACAGTCCGCGCACCCAGAGCACCCGCGCCTTTGCCCGCAACATCGCGGTGCTGGGACTGCCGGTGCTGCTCTGGGACGAGCGCTGGTCGACGCAAGCCGTCGAGCGCGCAATGATCGATGCGGACATGAGCCGCGCCAAGCGCGCCGAGCGCGTTGACAGCGCTGCGGCCGCGTTCATTCTGCAGGGTGCGATCGACGCGATGGCCGGCTGAACGCGGCCACGCGTCGGTCAGCCACGATCAGCGGAAATTGTCGGCATAGGCCTGGATCTTCAGGCGGCGTGGCGGCGTCGGCTCGATCCGCGCGGTGATGCCGTATTTGTCGGCATAGGCTTTCGCCGCCTCCAGATCGGGAAATTTCAGCACGACCTGCTGCTGCGTATCGCCAGAGCCCGCCCATCCGGTCAGCGGATCGGGCTTCTTGGCTTCGGCGGGCTCGAATTCGAGCACCCAAAGATCGGTCAGCGCGCGGCCCGATTGCATGGCATTCTTGGGGCGCTGATAGATTCGTGCGGCCATTTTCTTGCTTCCGTCCCGGGAAAAAGGTGATGTGCGCGCCTTTGCTACACCGGGGCGGTGCGGGTCAAGGCCGAACGCCTAGCAGCGACGGCGCTCCTCTCATTCGCCGCGGCGCTGACGGGTCATGATGCCGCCGCGCTTGCGGATCGATCCGGGCATCCATTTCGCGGCAAAGGCCAGGCGCTTGGCGGTCGGGCCGACATAGCTGTGCACGTGCTTGGGATCGTGCACCGCGTTCCACGCGGCTTCGGCGACGATCGAGACCGGCGCGATCTCCAGCCCTGCCGCCGTCACGCTGTCACGGCTCGACTGGTTGGTGCGCGCGACCGGCCCATCGAGTAGCGGCGTGTCGATGAAGCTCGGCAGCAGCGCGCGGACGCGGATATTGTCCGGCCCCCATTCGATGTCGAGCGCTTCGGAAAGCCCGCGCACCGCGAACTTGGTCGCCGAATAGACCGAAAGCCCCGCCGAGCCGTAGATGCCGGACGCCGAAGAGGTGTTGAGCAGGCACGATCCGGGCGTCGCTTTCAGGTACTTGTGCCCGATATGCGCGCCATAGACGACGCCCTTGAAGTTGATGTCGACCAGCTTCTCGATGTCATCCTCGCTATGCTCCTCGAGCAGCCCGCCAATGCCCACCCCGGCATTGTTGAACAGCACGTGCAGCTTGCCGCCGCCCTTCTCGGTGAACGCCTCGAGCGCCTGGGTCCATTGCTCGCGGCTGCGCACGTCGAGGCTGTGGATCGACGCCATGCCCGCAGGCAGCATCGCCGCAGTCTCTTCCATGCCCTTCACGTTGACATCGGCCAGCCCGACGAACCAGCCACGCGCCGCAAAATACCGCGCCACCTCGCGCCCGATGCCCGAAGCTCCGCCGGTGATGAAGATGTACTTGGTGTCGGTCATGTAATTCAGGCTCCCCTCGCTCCCACTTTTCCGAGTTCCCGAGCGAAGTCGAGGGACGTATGCGCGACCGTTGGCGCATGCGTCCCTCGACTTCGCTCGGGACAAACGGTGGGTAGATTGGACGAGACGCTAAGCGCGCGGCCAACCCCGCGCAAGTGGCTAGCCAGCGCTGTTCGTGCCCGCCTATAAGCGTTTCCGCATGGCGACCTCACCCCTCCCCTCCCGGCCGCAAGGCGCGCGCGGCCCTGCCGTAGCGTTCGAGGGGGTAGGCAAGGCTTATGGCGCCACGATCGCCATCGACACTGTCGATGCTAGCATTTCTTCCGGCACGTTCGTGGCGATCGTCGGAAGCTCCGGATCGGGCAAGTCGACACTGCTGAAAACCGTCAACCGGCTGATCGAACCCGATTCGGGCAAGGTGTGTATCGATGGCCTGGACGTCGGGACGCACGAGCCGCACCAGCTGCGCCGCTCGATCGGCTATGTCTTCCAGAATATCGGCCTGTTCCCGCACATGACCGTTGCGCAGAATATCGGCATCGGATCGCGGCTGGCGACACGAAGACGGCTCCCAGCCGCGCGTGTCGCCGAACTGCTCGATCTGGTCGACCTGCCCCGCGATTTCGCCTCGCGCCTGCCCGAGCAGCTTTCCGGCGGGCAGAAGCAGCGCGTCGGCGTCGCCCGGGCGCTGGCAGGCGAGCCGGGGCTGATGCTGATGGACGAACCGTTCGGCGCGCTCGACCCGGTGACGCGCGAGGCGCTGGGCGAACAATATCGCGCGCTGCACGACCGGCTGGGGCTCACAACGATCATGGTCACCCACGACATGGCCGAGGCGCTGCTGTTCGCCGATCGGGTGTGGGTGATGGCGAGCGGCCGGATCGTGGCGGATGCGAGCCCGGCGCAGCTGATCGCGGGCGGGTGCGGCGCGGAGGCCGAAGCGCTGGTCGCGGTGCCGCGCCTGCAGGCGGAGCGGATCACCGCGATGCGGGACGGGGTTTGAGCGTGGGGCTCGGGTTAGCGATCACGTCCCTCGACTTCGCTCGGGACAAACGGAGAGAGGTAGATCGGCCTTGCTTTCAAAGCTGGCGCACAAACTTTTCCGAGTTCCCGAGCCCTTCGGCTGGCTGGCAAGCCAGCCGCTCAGGGTGGACCAAGGTCGAGGGACCTATGCGCCACACGGTAGCGAGCTGATCCCATGCCGCTAGACTGGCCCCGCCTGATCGACCTGCTGGCGCAGCACGTGCAGCTCAGCTTTGCCGCGCTGGGCCTTGCGCTGCTGATCGCTCTCCCCCTCGCCATCTGGTCGGTGCGCAACCGCACGGTCGCGAGCATCACCCTGGGTTTTGCCAGCCTCGTCCAGACCATCCCCGCGCTGGCCCTGCTGGCGCTGTTCTTTCCGCTGCTGCTCGCGCTCTCCACATTGTTCGGCGATGCGGTCTCGCCGCTCGGTTTTCTGCCCTCGCTGCTCGCGCTCACCCTCTATGCGCTGTTGCCGATCCTGCGCAATGCGGTGACCGGGCTGCGCTCGGTCGATCCCGCGATGATCGAGGCCGCCGATGGCGTGGGCATGACGAGCCTGCAGAAGTTGTGGCTGGTCGAGGCTCCGCTCGCCTCGACCACGATCATGGCGGGGGTGCGCACCGCCGCGGTGTGGACGATCGGCGCGGCGACGCTCTCCACCACGGTCGGCCAGCCGAGCCTGGGCGACCTGATCTTTGCCGGGTTGCAGACGCAGAACTGGTCGCTGGTGCTCGAAGGATGCCTCGCCGCTGCGGGGCTCGCGATCGCAGTCGACCTGCTGCTCGGGCTGATCGAGAGCGGCATCGCGCACCGCCGCCATGCGCGCATCTGGGGCGCCGGTATCGCGCTCGCGCTCGGCCTGGCGCTCGCGCTCTGGCCCGCGCCGCAAAGCGACAAGCCGGTGGTAACTATCGGCGCCAAGCGCTTCTCGGAGCAGTATATTCTCGCGCGGCTGATCGGGCGGCGGCTCGAGGCGGCCGGGTATGACGTGCGGTACCGCGAGGGGCTGGGCAGCGCAGTGGTCTACCGGGCGCTGGCGAGCGACGAGGTGCAAGTCTATGTCGATTATGCCGGCACGATCTGGACCAACGAGATGCAGCGCCAGGACCCCGAGCCGCGCGCAGCGATGATCGCCGAGATCGCGCGCTGGGCGAAGGCCCAGCACGGCGTGCAACTGGTCGGGCCGCTGGGTTTCGAGAATACTTATGCGTTTGCGGTTCGCCCCGAGGATGCAAAGCGCCTGAATCTGGAAAGCCTCGACGATGTCGTCCGCGTCGCGCCCGATTTCGTTTTCGGCACCGATGTCGAGTTTCTCGAACGCCCCGAATGGCAGATGGTGCAAAGAGCCTATCCGCTGCGCTTCAAGGGCCGCCGCGCGTTCGAGCCCACCTTCATGTACCGCGCGCTCTCGCTCGGCGAGGCGGACATCATCTCGGCGTTCAGCTCGGACGGGCGCATCGCCGCGAACGGCTTCTTGATCCTCAAGGACCCCAAGGGCGCGGTGCCGAGCTATGACGCGATCCTGCTCGCCAGCCGCTCCGCCGCTGCCGATCCGCGCCTCATCGCGGCGCTCCGGCCTCTGGTCGGCGCAATCCCGGTGGAAAAAATGCGTGAGGCCAATTATCGCGTCGACAGGGACAAGAACAAGCAAAGCCCCGCCGATTCGGCTGCCTGGCTCGACCGAGCCATTTCCGCGAAGACCGAGGACCAAAATCCATGATGATCAAGCGCCTGCTGCTGACTCTTTTCATCGCGCCGATGCTGATGTGCGCGAATGCGGCGCATGCTGCGGTGACCATCACCTTCTACAGCCACGAACTGGGCAGCCAGTTCCCGCACGCCTTTGCGACGCTCAAGGGCAAGGTGGATTCGACCGGAGAGGTGGTCGACACCAATGTCGGCTTTACCGCGACCAGCACCGGCCCCAGCATCCTGTTCGGCTGGGTCGAGGGCCGGGTGAGCGTGGTGAAGCCCAAATATATCGAGAGCAGCGCGCCGCATTTCAGCTATGAGCTCACCGATGCCGAATATCGCGCGGTGATGGCCGTTGCCGACAAATGGCGCAAGAAGCCGCAGAAGAACTACAATCTCAACAAGGCCAATTGCGTACATTTCATCGGCGAGATCGCCACGGCGGCGGGCCTCAAGATCAATCCGAGCAGCAAGTTCTTCAAGAAGCCGACCAGCTTCCTCAAGGAGGTGACCGCGCTCAGCCGTGGCCGCCTGGCGAGCGGACGCATCCTTTACAAGGGGTGAGCGCTACAGCGCGGCGTTGTTGTAGCAATGCCAGGTGAGGATCGCGACCGCCCCGCGATGCGGTGACCAGGGGTCGGCGAGCAGCCGGGTTTCCTTTTCGGACGGGCGCGTTTCCAGACCCAGGATGCGGCCGATGCCCGCCTGCACCGCCAGATCGCCTGCGGGCCAGATATCGGGGCGGCCTTCGGCGAACAGCAGATAGATTTCCGCCGACCAGCGGCCGATGCCCTTGATCTTCACCAGATCGGCAATCGCCGCCTCGTCGTCCTCCGGCAGGTTGTCGAGATCGAGCCCGCCGCTCACCACCAGCTCGGCAAGCGAGCGGGCATAGCCCTGTTTCTGCCGCGACAGGCCGCAGGCGCGTAAGGACTCGAAATCCGCCGCGATCAGCGCATCGGGCGCGCAGCCGGCACCCAGCGCGGCTTCGAGCTTGTTCCACACCGAGGCCGCCGCCGCGACGCTGACCTGCTGGCCGACGATGGTACGCAGCAGCGTCGCATAGCCGCGATCGCGGATGCGGGTTTCAGGATAGCCGGCGATTTGGAGCGCGCGGGCGATCGCCGGTTCGCGCGCGGCAACGGCATCCAACCCTCCGGTCAGCTGCTCTGCGGTCAATCCCATAACTGCATCCTCATCCATTCTGCCGCTTGCAATCGCGCTTGGCGTTGATCATAGCAACCGCGTTCGGGGGGCCAATGCCCGTTTTCACTCTATTGGGGAGTTTCCATGCCAAAGCTGACCGTCATCAATCGCGCGGGCGAAGAGAGCACCATCGATGCCGATACCGGCCTGTCGGTGATGGAAGCGATCCGCGACAACGGCTTTGACGAACTTCTGGCGCTGTGCGGCGGCTGCTGCTCGTGCGCGACCTGCCATGTCCATGTCGATGCCGCCTGGGTCGACAAGCTGCCCGCGATCAGCGCCGACGAGGACGACCTGCTCGACAGCTCGGACCACCGCAACGAGACCTCGCGCCTGTCGTGCCAGATCCAGCTGACCGACGCGCTCGACGGCCTGAAGGTCGCGATCGCTCCGGAAGATTGATCCGGGCGAATTGATCAGATGCCGCCGGGCGTGACCTCGCGCCCGGCCGCTTCCAGTGAGGCGGTCAGCTCCGCCGCGCAGGCATCGAGCGCCGCCTGATCGACCGAGCGGATGACGAAGTTCGCGCCGACCCGGCCTTCGCGGAAGAACGGATAGCTGCCGATCTGGCACTGATCGTGCGCGCGTTCGGTCGCGCCCAGCATGTCCGCGACCTCGCTTTCGGCGACCCAGCAGCCCAATGTCGCCGACAGCACCGGCAGACCGCCTTCGAGCGTGCCGGTGAGCGCATCGAGCATGCCGGCGGTGATGTGCGGCACGCCTGCCATCAGGAACAGATTGCCGATGCGGATACCCGGCGCGCCCGACATGCGGTTCTCGATCAGCTCGGCGCCATCGGGCACGCGCGCCATGCGCAGACGACCTTCGGTAAGACCGCCGCGGGTTTCGTAATAGCGCTCCAGCACCGCCCGCGCGACCGGATGGATCACCACCTCGACGCCCAGCGCCCGGGCGATGGCATCGACGGTGATGTCGTCATGCGTGGGGCCGATGCCGCCGGTGGTGAACAGATAGTCGTTGCGGCTGCGCAGGATGTTCACCGCCTCGATGATCGCCTCCATGTCGTCGGCGACGACGCGCACCTCCTTCAGCCTTATGCCCTGCACGTTCAGCCAGGTCGCGACCTGCGCGACATTCTTGTCCTGGGTGCGGCCGGAAAGGATTTCATCGCCGATCACGATCAGCGCGGCGGTCCAGATGCGGGGGGTGGTAGCGGTGGCGTCAGCTGTCATGCGCCGGTGTTTAGCGCGTGCGCAAACCGGCGCAAGCGGTTCGTGCGCGGCGCCGTCATTCGCTCCAGAAGGTGCGGCAGCCGAGCGCCGCGAGCGCCGGATCGCGGGTGATGACGGTCAGATCATCGTGGATCGCCTGCGCCGCGATCATCCGGTCGAACGGATCGCGATGTTCGCCCGGAAGCGATCCGGCGAGCAGGCCATTCGACACGCTGACGCCAAGTTCAAGAAAGCCGTCTGCTCGCGCCAGATACTCGAATTTCTCGTATACCGGAATGGCGGCATCCCATTTGCCGATGCGGCATTTGGTCGCAACTTCCCAAGCAGACACAGCGCTCACGAAAATGGTGTTGCGTTCGTCCCCGATTTCCTCGGCCACCGGGTGTGGCAACGCCTTATCCCCAACCCACCACCAGACCAGAGCATGGGTGTCGAACAGATAATCGGTCATTCCCAAGCCCGGAGCTCTTCTTCGGGCAGAGGATCGAAGAAAAAGCTGTCCGGGATCGGCTGTGACAGCTTCAGCCGCCCCGGCCGCCGCTCCACCTTCACCTTTTCGAGCGGCACCAGCCGGGCATAGGGTTTGCCCGCCTTGGCAAGGATGATCTCCTCGCCGGCATGTGCACGGTCGAGCAGCTTGGAGAAATGCGTTTTCGCGTCATGGACGTTGACGATGCTGGTCATGACAGACGGTTAGTCCATTGACCGGACTAAGTCAATGGACTAAGCCCAGGCCCAACCCGCAGGAACGCGCAAGGGGTCGCCAAATCGCCGCCCCTGCCCTATATGGAACCACCATGAACCAGTATGTCCACGTTACCAATGCCGACACGCCGATGCGCGATGGCACGATCAAGCTGCACGGCCCCAAGGGCTTCGAGGGGATGCGCAAGGCGGGCCAGCTCGCCGCGCATGTGCTCGACGAGCTGACGAGCTTCGTCACCGAAGGAGTGACGACCGAAGAGATCGACGCCAAGGCACGCGAGCTGATGCTCGCCGGTGGCGGCATTCCGGCGACACTCGGCTATCGCGGTTTCACCCACAGCTGCTGCACCTCAATCAACCATGTCGTGTGTCACGGCATTCCGGGTGACCGCAAGCTCAAGGAAGGCGATATCGTCAATATCGACGTCACCCCGATCGTCGATGGCTGGCATGGCGATACCAGCCGCATGTTCCTGATCGGCGATGTCGGCGTGAAGGCGCGGCGGCTGGTCGATGTGACCTATGAGTGCCTGATGCTGGGCATTGAGCAGGCGCGCCCCGGCAACACGATGGGCGATGTCGCGCACGCGATCCAGTCCTATGCCGAAAAGCACCGTTATGGCGTGGTCCGCGATTTCTGCGGCCATGGCCTGGGCAAGCTGTTCCACGATGCGCCCGAAGTGGTGCATGTGGGCCGTCCCGGCACCGGGCCCGAGCTCAAGCCCGGCATGTTCTTCACCATCGAGCCGATGATCAATATCGGCAAGCACGCGGTGAAGATGCTGGAAGACGGTTGGACCGCCGTCACCCGCGATCGCTCGCTCTCGGCGCAGTTCGAACATTCGATCGGCATCACCGAGACCGGCTGCGAGATCTTCACCAAGAGCGCGAAGGGGCTGGACCGGCCGCCTTATTGATCGGGGATCGTGTCCGGCTCGGCAAATAGGGATGCTTGATCGCGCGCGCCATGCGCAACGCGAACGATAATCAGGTCGTCGGCACTGACTTGGTAATAGATCAGATACCTACCAACTCCCCGACTACGCATGCCTTCGACCAGATCATAGCGTGGCGCTCCAATCCCGGGCATTTCTGCTAGCTTGGCGAACAACGATTGAAAGCGGTCTGTTTGCCGGTCCGCCGCGTCAGGATTGAACTCCGCCACTTAGTCGTAGGCGTCGTCGATATCCTGGCTGGCTGCTTCGGAAATGACGATGTTCAGGCGCGTTGGGATAGCTCGCTCCTCTTGGCTTCCAGGCGAGCACGCCCCCGCGCTTTCACGGCCTCAGGGTCCCACTCGAGGACACGCCCCGCCTCAATATCGTCGATACCCTTCTGGATTTCGCGGCGCAGATGCTCCAGCTCGGCCTGCTGCATCTGGCGTGCGAGTTCCCAGCCGCGCAGGGCATCGCGGATCGCTTCGCTGATACTCGCGTATTCGCCTGCTTCGACCGCTGCATGCAGCAGCTTGTGATGCGCATCGGTCAGGGTGATACTGGCCTTTTCCATGACAGTCCTTTCGCTTTGGTACGATTATATCCTACCAGCGCGGCCGGAGGCAAGCCACACTCATTCCCAAGCGCATGCCCAAAATTTGGGCATCGCCAAGCCCGCCTGCCCGCAATTCCATCACGGTCCGCAATAATATTGCACCGCACACAAGCTTTTGTGGCGGAATGCGTCTTGGCACGTTAATTGTTTGGTAGCAGTCAATGGGGGACTCGGGGGACCGCGCCGCGTGCAGGTTCTCAAAGCCTCATACAGCCATATCATGATGCAGCGGTTCGCCGCTGTGTTGCTTCCCACAACCGCCCTGCCCTTGCGGGTCAGGCGGAAGACGACAGGATGATCAGGGACTTATGAAGAAGATCGAGGCGATCATCAAACCGTTCAAGCTCGATGAGGTGAAGGAGGCGCTGCACGAAGTCGGCGTTTCGGGCATCACCGTGACCGAGGCCAAGGGCTTCGGCCGCCAGAAAGGCCATACCGAGCTTTACCGGGGCGCCGAATATATCGTCGATTTCCTCCCCAAGGTGAAGCTTGAGGTCGTGGTCGACGATGCGCTGGCCGAGCGCGTGGTCGAGGCGATCGCCGCCGCCGCGCAGACCGGCCGGATCGGCGACGGCAAGATTTTCGTGATCCCTGTGGAAACCGCACTGCGCATCCGCACGGGTGAACGGGATAACGACGCGGTCTGATCAACAGAACGCGCGCAACTCCAGGAGAGGCCTGCCCCGGCAAGGCCGCAACAATCAGATCAGTTCCACCCGAGGGGGGTCGCAAGGCCCGGATCGCAGATAGACGAAGAGGGAAAGCAACAATGGCAAAAACCGCCGCAGATATTCTGGCAATGATCAAGGAAAACGAGATCGAGTGGGTCGATGTCCGCTTCACCGATCCGAAGGGCAAGTGGCAGCACCTGACGATGTGCGCCGGCGTCATCGGTGAGGACGAGCTGGAAGACGGCCTGATGTTCGACGGCTCGTCGATCGAGGGCTGGAAGGCGATCAACGAATCCGACATGATCCTGCGTCCCGATCTGGACGCCGCCTATATCGATCCGTTCTCGGCCGACCCGATGCTGATCCTGTTCTGCGACATTGTCGAGCCGGGCACGGGCGAACTGTATTCGCGCGACCCGCGCAGCACCGCCAAGCGCGCCGAGGCGTATCTCAAGTCCACCGGCATCGGCGACACCGTCTATGTCGGTCCCGAAGCCGAATTCTTCATGTTCGACGATGTGCGCTTCTCGGACGGCTATAACGGCTCGATGTTCGCGATTGACGATATCGAACTGCCGACCAACACCGGCCGCAGCTATGACAGCGGCAATCTGGGCCACCGTCCACGCGCCAAGGGCGGCTATTTCCCGGTCGCGCCGGTCGACAGCATGACCGATGTGCGCGCCGAGATGGTCAGCACCATGCTCGAAATGGGCCTGCCCTGCGACAAGCACCACCATGAAGTGGCCGCCGCGCAGCACGAACTGGGCCTGACCTTCGGCACGCTGACCCAGACCGCCGACCGCATGCAGATCTACAAGTACGTCGTGCACATGGTCGCGCAGGCCTATGGCAAGACCGCGACCTTCATGCCCAAGCCGATCAAGAACGACAACGGATCGGGCATGCACACGCACATCTCGATCTGGAAGGAAGGCAAGCCGCTGTTCGCGGGCAATGGCTATGCCGGCCTGTCGGAAATGTGCCTGTACTTCATCGGCGGCGTTATCAAGCACGCCAAGGCACTGAACGCCTTCACCAACCCGACCACCAACAGCTACAAGCGCCTGGTGCCGGGCTTCGAAGCACCGGTGCTGCTCGCCTATTCGAGCCGCAACCGCTCGGCCTCGTGCCGCATTCCGTACGGCACAGGCGAAAAGGCCAAGCGCGTGGAATTCCGCTTCCCCGACGCGATGGCAAACCCCTATCTGTGCTATTCGGCGCTGCTGATGGCGGGTCTGGACGGCATCCAGAACAAGATCCATCCGGGCGAAGCCATGGACAAGAACCTGTACGACCTGCCGCCCGAAGAGCTGAAGGAAGTGCCGACCGTCTGCGGAAGCTTGCGCGAAGCACTCGACGCGCTGGCCGCCGATCACGACTTCCTGCTCAAGGGCGACGTGTTCCTGAAGGACCAGATCGAAGCCTATATCGAGCTGAAGTGGGACGATGTGATCCGCTGGGAAACGACCCCCAGCCCGGTCGAATTCGACATGTATTACAGCTACTAAGTTCGCGTAGCTGTCAGAGCCACGAAAGGCGCTCCGGGATCACCCGGGGCGCCTTTTGCTTTACTGCAATCAGCGGCAGCGCGCGCCGTTGCGGTCGATCGCCCGGCCAGCGGCAGCACCGCCCGCCGCGCCCAGGATCGTTCCCAGCGTGCGCGAATCGCCCGGTGCGATGATGTTGCCGAGAATGCCGCCCGCGATGCCGCCGACGATCAATCCGGTCGTCCCGTCCGGTCGGCGGCAATAATAGCGTCCATCCTGCCCGCGATAGATGCGATCGTTGCGCCCGAGGCGGCGCTCGCGATAGCGGCGGTCGTCGCGATAATAGCGTCCCGCGTCATAGCCACCGTAGCTCGGATCGGGCCGGTTCCAGTCGTACTGACGATACGATCCAAAGCCGCGATCATTATAGCCGGTCCCGGCACAGCCGCTCACCACGGTCGCCGCGATCAGCGCGGCGCCCAGCGACAGGCTCTTCCTGTTCAGCATGGTCATGATTTCCCTTGTGACGTGAATGAACAGGGGACGCCTCAGGGCAGCGATCCGTTCCCGCCCATGCGGCGAGCCGAGCGGACGCCAGCGCATGATCCAGTGCATTCGCGCTTCCCCCTGGCGCGCTTAGGCGGCAAACAGGCGGGAATGCGCGTGCTCCTCATCCTGCTGCTGTCTGCCCTGCTCGCCGCCTGTTCGGATGCCAGGGCTCCGCAGGCCGCCGCACCCGGGCCGGACCGCCTGGTCCGGCTCGCCGATGCCGACATTCGCGGGCTCGACCCGCAGGTCTATTCGGACCTCGCCTCGCTGCGCATCGCGGCAGACCAGTTCGAGGGGCTGACCCGGTTCGACGGCGCGGCGCAAGCGGTTCCGGGACTCGCGAGCAGCTGGCAGGTCTCGCCCGATGGCCTGGTCTGGCGCTTCACGCTGCGCCCCGGCCTGCGCTTCTCCGATGGCACGCCGATCACCGCGGCGGTGTTCGCGCGCGGCTGGCAACGGCTGAACGACAAGGCCACCGGCTCGCCGCACACCGCGCTGTTCGCGGCGATCCGGTCGGTCGAGGCCGAGGGTGATGCCACAGTGGTCGTGACACTCGCCGCCCCCTTCCCGCAGCTACCCGCTTTGCTCGCACACACGGCGATGGCGGCGCTGCCGCTGCATCGCGCGGGACAGGGCGCGGCGGACTGGACCGCCGAGCGTCCGCTGGTCACCTCCGGCCCCTATCGCACCCGCGATTGGCGGTTGAACGACCGGCTGGTGCTCGAGCGCAATCCGAACTGGCATGGCGGCCGCGCCCCGATCGGCAGCGTGATCTGGAAACCGGTCGACGATCCTCTTGCGGGCATGCGGCTGTTCCTGGCGGGCGAAGCCGATATTT
>NZ_LSIS01000153.1:0-21654 GCF_001556365.1 Blastomonas sp. CCH1-A6
ACGCAGCACCCCGCCGCCGCCCGCCAAGCCGCAGCCCAAGGCGGCAGAGAAGCCCAGCCCCAAGGCCCCCGCCGACACGTCCGAGCGCCGCCGCCCCGACAAGCCGAAATCGACGCCAGCAGCCAAGCCGTCGGCCTCTTCGCCCGCCAAGGCCAGCCCCAACACCACCGCGCGCGCGCCGCGCATCGGCAAGGATTTCCTCGAAGGCGTGACCGACAAGCCCTCGACCAGCCGCGCACAGACGCCGCCCGCGGCCACCATAGGCCCGGCGGTGGTCGCCTCGCTGCAGCGTGAGCTGCTGCGCCAGGTCAAGCCGCACTGGGTGCCGCCCACCGGCGCGGACGCGGAACTGTTGCGCACGCGAGTCGTCGTCAGGCTGGATGAGAACGGCAATATCGTCGGCACGCCGCAGGCTACCACCACCGGCGTGAATGCGAGCAACCGCGCGCAGGAGGCGCTGCACAAGGAGCGCGCGATCGCTGCTGTCCGCCGCGCCGCGCCGTTCAAGTTCCCCGCGCAATATTACGCGGAATGGCAGACCATCGAGCCAACCTTCTATCTGGGATTGTAAGCTATGCGAATTCCTAACCCCTCCCGCACCCCTTCCCCGTTTGTCCCGAGCGAAGTCGAGGGACCTGAGCACACGTCCCTCGACTTCGCTCGGGACAAACGGAAGTGGGCGCTGGGACTGTCTGCGGCGATTGCTGCCCTGCTCACCACCACCCCCGCGCATGCCCAGCTCGCGGTGGACGTCGACAATGCCGGCAACGCGGACCTCGTCATCGCGGTCCCGGCGCTGCCCACCCCGCAGAGCGAAAACACGCTTGCCGGCACCACCGAGGACCTTGGCAACCGCATCAGCGATGTCATCGCATCGGATCTCGACCGCTCGGGCCTGTTCAAACCGATCGGGCGCAATGCGGTGAAGCGCATCACGGTCGACGAGGTCACCGCGCCGACCTTCCCCTATTGGCAGGGTCGCAGTGCCGCCGCGCTGATCCAGGGTTTCGTCAAGTCGAACGGCGACGGCAAGATCACCGTGGGCTGCTATCTCTATGACGTGGCGCTGGGCAGCGAGCTCACCCGCCAGGGCTTTGTCGTCGAACCGGCGGACTGGCGCCGCGCCGCGCACAAATGCGCCGACAGCATCTATTCGCGCCTGTCGGGCGAAAGCCCGTTCTTCGACAGCCGCATCGCCTATATTGCCGAGACCGGGCCGAAGGGGAACCGCACCAAGCGCCTCGCGATCATGGATTCGGATGGCGCGAACCACCGGTTCATCACCAACGGCCAGTCGACCGCACTGACCCCGCGCTTCTCGCCCGATTACAAGCAGATCGCGTATCTCAGCTATGTCGACGGCAACCCGCGCATCTACGTCTATGACCTCGGCACCGGTCGCCAGCGGCTGGTGACGCAGAGCCGCAATCCCACTTTCGCGCCGCGCTGGTCGCCCGATGGCAAGTATCTGCTCTATTCGATGGCAATCGGCGGCAATACCGACATCTACAAGATCTCGGCTGAGGGCGGCACCCCCGTGCGGCTCACCGACGGTCCCGGCATCGATGTTGGCGGCAGCTTCTCGCCCGATGGCAGCCAGATCGTGTTCGAGAGCGACCGCAGCGGCGGCCAGCAACTTTACGTGATGAACGCCGACGGATCGAACCAGCGCCGGATCAGCTTTGGCGGTGGCCGCTATGCGACGCCCGAATGGAGCCCGCGCGGCGACCTCATTGCCTTCACCAAGATGCAGGGCAATTTCCGCATCGGCGTTATGAGCCCGTCAGGCGGCGGCGAGCGGTTGCTCACCAACAGCTGGCAGGACGAGGCGCCGACCTGGGCGCCCAATGGCCGCGTGATCCAGTTCTTCCGCACCGGACGCGGCGCAGTCAGCTCGACCGTATGGCAGGTGGACCTGACCGGTGCGAACGAACGCCGCCTGCCCACCCCGGTCGATGGCTCCGACCCCGCCTGGGGCCCGATCCTGCCGTGACGGAGCCTTTTATGGGTTCTGCGGGTTTACCCTATCGATGAATGGAGTCAGACTTCCTTCATCTTAACATTGGTTATGTTTCACTACGGGGTCGCTTCGGCACGGTGTCCTTTAGCCCCGCACTTTCCCCATGGGGCCTAGTCTGTGTCGTCTGTATGGCCCCACACACAAGAAGGAGACGCTCGATGAGAACTGTCCGTAACACGCTTGTCCTGGCCACCGCCGTCATCGCATTGGGCGCCTGCGCCAAGAAGGCCCCGCCCGAGCTGCCGCCCGCGCCGGGTCCGGCTGTCGACAATTCGGCCGGACAGGATAATTCGGGCGTAGGCAATGTCGCCGTTCCCGGCAGCCAAGCCGATTTCCTCGCCAAGGTCCGTTCCGACCGCATCCTGTTCGACCTCGACCGCTACAATGTTGATGCCGACGACCAGATCACGCTGCAGAGCCAGGCGCAGTGGCTGGCCCAGTATCCGAACAAGCAGGCGATCATCGAAGGCCATGCCGACGAGCGGGGCACCCGCGACTACAACCTGGCACTCGGCGAACGCCGCGCCAATGCCGCGAAGAACTATCTCGTCTCCTTGGGCGTCAGCGAATCGCGGCTGCGCGTCGTCAGCTACGGCAAGGAACGCCCTGCCGCGATGGGTTCGGACGAGGCCAGCTGGGCCCAGAACCGCCGCGCGGTGACCGTGACGATCGACTGATCGACTGCTTCAGCATCGAAATGCCGAAGGGCCAGCCGTACGCAACGGCTGGCCCTTTTCTTATTCGCTGGCGGGAAGGTCCAACCCGCGCGTGCCATGCTCGGGCGTGTCGTGCGGCGCGGGGGGCAGGTCCATCTCCGCGGGCTCGGGCACCTCGAGCATGCCCTCCCATTTGGTGATGACGCTGGTCGCGACCGCGTTGCCGACGACGTTGGTCGCGGTGCGGCCCATGTCGAGGAACTGGTCGATCGCGAGGATGATCGCGACGCCCTCAACCGGCAGGCCGAATTGCGCCAGCGTGCCGGTGATGACCACCAGGCTGGCGCGCGGCACCGCAGCGATGCCCTTGGACGAGACCATCAGCGTCAGCAGGATCAGGATCTGCGTGGTGATCGAAAGCTCGATGCCATAGGCCTGCGCGATGAACAATGTCGCGAAGCTCATGTACATCATCGAGCCATCAAGGTTGAAGCTGTAGCCCAGCGGCAGCATGAAGCCCGAGATGCGGCGCGGCACGCCGAACCGGTCGAGCTGTTCGAACATCTTGGGCAGCGCGGCTTCCGACGAGGCGGTCGAGAAGGCGATCAGCAGCGGCTCGCGGATATAGCGGATGAGCTGCCAGATCTTGCTGCGCAGGAACACCCAGCCCATCGTCAGCAGGATGATCCACAGCAGCACCAGCGAGGCGTAGAACTCCACCAGCAGCTCGAAATAGGTGCCCAGGATCGCCAGTCCGCTGCCCGCCACCACCTTGGCGATCGCGCCGAACACCGCGATGGGCGCGAAGCGCATCACATAGCCGGTGATCTGCAGCATCATCTCGGCCAGCGCTTCGGAGCCGCGGACCAGCGCCGCGCCCTTCTCGCCGATCGCCGACAGCGCAACGCCCGCGAACACCGAGAAGACCAGGATCTGCAGGATGTTGTTGGTCGCGAGCGCCTCGAGCGCGTTCTTGGGGAAGATCGACAGCGTGAACTCCCACGCGTCGAGCTTCTTCACCTCGCCGACCATCTTGGCTGCTTCCGCCGCTTCGGGGATCGGTGCGCCGATGCCCGGCTGGAACAGGTTGACCATCAGCAGGCCGAGCCCGATCGAGATGAAGCTTGCGGTGATGAACCAGGTCAGCGCGCGCACGCCGATACGGCCGAGGGCACTGCTGTCCCCCATATGCGCGATGCCGACGACGATGGTCGAGAGCACCAGCGGCGCAACGAGCAGCTTGATGAGGTTGAGGAAGATGTCCGAGAGCAGCTTGAACGTCTTGGTGATGTACTCGAACATCGGGCTGTCCGCCGCGACGCCGACATGGACGGCATAACCGACCGCCACGCCGAGCACCATGCCGGCGAAAATATACCAGGTAAGCTTGCGATCCATGGTCCTGCCCTTTTGTCCCTTGAGCGTGTCCTACCGGGCTACCCGAAATGCGCAACCCCCGTGCAGCAGCGTCAGCGGGATCGGGCTGGACGAACGCCGGGGCGGTGCCTAGCGTCGCGCGATAACCGCTGCCCGCCGCAGCCTGCACCCGGCCAAAGGTTCCGATGAGCGCCTTCGAATTCTTCTTCAGCTTCTATGGTCTGCTGCTCGGTCTGTCGGTCGCAGAGCTGGTCGGCGGTTTCGCGCGCGTGCTGCACGAACGCCAACGGGTGCGATTCGGCTGGCTGACACCGCTGCTCGCGCTTTTCGTCGCGGTCGATCTGGTGACCTTCTGGAACCAGGCCTGGGTGTTCTTTCGCGATGCGCCGTTCAATCCGGCGCTGCTGCTGGTCGGGCTGATCATTGCGGCAACCTTCTATATCGCCGCCAGCATCACCTTCCCCCGCGTCACTGCAGAAGGGGTGGAGACGGCCATCGATCTCGACGCGCATTTCTGGGCGCATCGCGGCGTGGTGTTCGGCTGCGTGTTTGCTGCGAACGCGATGGTCTGGCTGCTGCTCGGCGCGCTGGCCGGCATCAGCGAGGCCTGGGCGGCGGTCTGGACGCCGCGACTGATGTTCGGCGTGGCGCTGTTCGCCGCATGCACGCTGGCGGGAGCCTTTGCCCGCCAGCGCGGCGTGGTCATCGCCGCACTGCTGGTGCTGCTCGCCTATGCTCTGTGGAACATGGCGCGCGCCGCAAGCGCGCTATTTGCGGCGGGTGTCTGGACACCAGCGGTAGGCAGCTGACGCAGCGCGCCCAGTTCAGCCCCCTGACTTCAATCCCTTGCGCAGCTTGGCGGCGAAGCTGGGCGTGGTTGGCGTGGCGATATCGCTGACGAACCATTGGCCCTTGATGAGTACCAGATCGACCGAATAGCGCTTCGGGCCGCCATTGCGCATCTGCACGGTGACGCGCGCGCCGGTGTCGCCCCTCGCCACCACCGTGCTGCTGACGAGCTTGTAATCGCTCCCGGTATCCTGGCAGTCGCAGAACGGAACCGCGTCGATCACGCAGATGCCGCCGCCGGCCTCGGCACAGGCGTCATCCTTGGCGATCAGCACCTTGAGCGCGGGCGCATAGCGCGCCGAACGATAATCGAAATCCCCCGGCAGCTTGGCGTAGATGCCCTCGACATAGCGCTTGGCGGCCGCGAGCTCGGCCGGTGTCGCCGCGCTGGCGGCGCTTGGCATGGCAGTTGCCAGCAGCATGAGGGCCGTTGCGACCCAGGCAAATGTCTTTCCTCTCATTCATCCCCCCCAAAAACCCTTGTGGCGCCTCGCGATGTCTGTCCACCGCAGCTCTGCGCGGACCGAGCCTAACGTGATCGCCGCGCGGCCTCAAGCGCCGGCGAGCCGCACACACCGACCGGACGCAAAACGGGGGCCGACATTGCTGTCGGCCCCCACTGCGCCTGATCTGGCTCTCCGGATCGTTGATCCGATGCCCGTGAAAGCGGTTTCCCGCCTCAAGATGGTCTGTCTGCCGCGCCGCGAGCGGTGGGGCCGACATGTCCGTTCCAGGCTGTCGATGGTGTTGCGTCCGCATTTCTGCTTCGGCTCCGCCTTCGATCCCGATCACCCTTTCAGGCGTCCGGCTTCGCGCGAGGCTTGGGTCGATTGGCCCGAAGGCCCCTGGTCCGAAGACCTTCGCCCCAAGTCCGCGCTCTGCCTGACACCCCCGGCTTGTGCCATCCGGTTCCGATCATCCGGCCCCAGCAACACCGCTCCGAAAAGCCGTGCGCGTTAACCGGTTGTCCTGACCCTTAAGGCCCTGCCCCGAGGCATCGCACCGGCCGACCGCTCCATCCAGGTCTTGCGACCCGCATCTTGCCCGTCTGCCGATCATCGTCCGTCCAGCCGAACCTTTTCAGACCATCCCGCCCGCTCCTTCGCATTGCTGCTCCGGAGCCTTGGGGGACAATCCCTTCCAGCCTGTGCATAACACCGGCCTTCCTGCCGCACCGTTCGCTGCTGCCAACTCCTGGTCCGGGCGATCTCTCCAGCCCTCAAACCTGCGCCCTACATCACTGTATTCGCTTGGTTTTTCTGGCCTTCAGTCCGCTTTCCGTCTGTCCTTCCGACCTCTTGAAGGTGTCACGAGACCCGAGTCGCGACCAGCAGATTCGCACGAGTTATCCACAGGCAGCGCAGCTTCGCTGTGGATAAGATGGTGGATAGCAAGGGATTAAGGTGCGCCGGTTCGTTTGTTTCATCGGGGCGTAACAAAGGCGTTTCTCGGCTGGGTAAGAGTTCGCCTGATTCGTGCATACGTCCCACGACTTCGCTCGGGACGAACGGATTTGACTGAGTCGCGCCTCGACCCCTACCGCGTTCCCGAGCGTAGTCGAGGGACGCTTGCGCAAACGTATCAGCCAAGAGCCCCCATCGGCACCACGGCCAGGACCACCAGGCACGCGACCACGATCCCCGTCACCCGGCTGCGCATCGTGCCATAAGTCGCATCGGTCGCCCCTGCGCGCACCGCCTGCTTGTCGAGCCACCACAAAACCCCGAAGCCCAAAGCGAACAGCAAGGCCGCCTCGTTGAACGGCACGAACCACAGCGCGGCGCAGGTGCCCAGCACCACCGCATTGCTGGCGATGAACAGGTTCGGTGCAACCCGCTGCGGCGCCACCACCTGGATGCCCCAGAGCGTGCCCGCCATGAACATCAGGATGGTGAACGCCCAGTAGCAGGTCAGGTTCGCCGCGTTGACATCGCCGAATCCGATGACATGGCTGAGCGCGCCCGCGATGAACGGCAGCGCGCCCGCATAGGTCAGGCCCTGCATCAGCAGGCGGTTGTCGTCCTTGCCCTGCCCCGCCATGCGCCGCCCTCAGCCCTGACGACGGCCCAGCAGCCGCAGCCGCAGCGCGTTAAGCTTGATAAAGCCCTCCGCATCTTTCTGGTCATAGGCGCCGGCATCGTCCTCGAAGGTCACGACCTTCTCGCTGTAGAGCGAATAGGGCGACTTGCGGCCGACGACCCAGGCATTGCCCTTGTACAGCTTCAGCCGCACCGTGCCGGTGACATGGCTCTGGCTGTGATCGATCGCCGCCTGCAGCATCTCGCGCTCGGGGCTGAACCACAGGCCGTTATAGATCAGCTCGGCATAGCGCGGGGCGAGCTCGTCCTTGAGATGCGCCGCGCCGCGATCGAGCGTCAGCTGCTCGATGCCGCGATGCGCGATGTGGTAGATGGTGCCGCCGGGCGTTTCGTACATCCCGCGCGACTTCATGCCGACAAAGCGGTTCTCGACCAGATCGAGCCGCCCGATGCCATGCGTCTTGCCAAGATCGTTTAGCTTCGCGAGCAGCGTCGCCGGGCTCATCCCCTCACCGTTCAGCGCGACGCCATCGCCGCGTTCGAAATCGATGGTGATATATTCCGGCGTGTCCGGCCCCTCTTCGGGATGGTTGGTGCGCGAATAGACATAATCGGGGACTTCATCCCACGGATCTTCGAGCACCTTGCCCTCGGACGAGGTGTGCAGCAGGTTCGCGTCGGTCGAGAACGGCGCTTCGCCGCGCTTGTCCTTGGCGACCGGAATCTGGTGCGCCTCGGCGAACTCGATCAGCCGGGTGCGGCTGGTCAGGTCCCATTCGCGCCAGGGAGCGATCACCTTCACATCCGGATCGAGCGCATAATAGCCGAGCTCGAACCGCACCTGATCGTTGCCCTTGCCGGTCGCGCCATGGCTGACCGCATCGGCCCCGACCATCTTTGCGATCTCGATCTGGCGCTTGGCGATCAGCGGGCGCGCGATCGAGGTGCCCAGCAGATAGGTGCCTTCGTACAGCGCATTGGCGCGCATCATCGGGAAGACGTAATCGCGCACGAATTCCTCGCGCAGATCGTCGATGAAGATGTGCTCCGGCTTCACGCCCATCATCTGCGCCTTGGCGCGCGCGGGCTCCAGCTCTTCGCCCTGGCCGAGATCGGCGGTGAAGGTCACCACTTCGCAGTTGTAGGTCTGCTGCAGCCATTTGAGGATGACGCTGGTATCCAGACCGCCCGAAAAGGCCAGAACAACGCGGTTTACCGATTGGGTCATGCAAGCGGACTTTCTTACAGGAAAACAGGGATCGCGCGCCGCCTAACAGCGCGGGGGCATGGGGGCAAGGGCGATCACACCCAGCCTGCGGTCTGCGCGCCGATCCAGATGCCCAGCCCGGCAAACATCAGCGCTGCGCCGATCTGCAGCGCGCGGATCGGCAGGATGCGCTCGATCCGGTGACCCAGCAGCACGGCGGGGACATTGGCGACCATCATGCCCAATGTCGTCCCGGCGGTCACCGCGACGACATTCTGGTAATGCGCGCCCATGGCCACGGTGGCGATCTGGGTCTTGTCGCCCATCTCGACCAGGAAGAACGCAATCAGCGTGGTCAGGAACACGCCCGCGCCACGCCTTTTGGGCTCGTCATTCTCGTCGAACTTGTCGGGGATCAGCGCCCAGAGACCCATGACGATGAACCCGCCCGCGATGGCAAAGCGGAAAGCGGGGCTATCGAGCAAGCCTGCGACCTGCTGACCGACCAGCGCGGCGAGAAAATGGTTGGCGAGCGTCGCGGCGAAGATGCCGGCGATGATCGGCACCGGCTTGCGCAGGCGCGCGGCGAGCAGGATCGCGAGCAACTGGGTCTTGTCGCCCATTTCGGCGAGCGCGACCAGCGACAGCGAGGCAAGAAAGGCTTCCATCCGACGAGACTTTCAGGGCCGGGCAGCAGGCGACACAATGGCATCTTCCCCCCCGCCCGGCCGGACAATGGGTTCGGATGTCATCGGTCTTGCCGGAAGCCGGATCGCGTGGACCCGGAAACCCTTGCGCCATGGCCTCTCAGCCAAGTGTGTTGACGCACGGACCGGCTTACCGCCGGTTGGCTACTCCCCATCAGACGTGCTAGCCTCTAGGGCATCGGTCAGGGGGATGCAAGATGGCGCAGGCGCAGAACAAGACGGTGGCGACCGATGCGGATGTTGCCGCCTATATCGCGGCACTCGAGCCCGAGCGGCGGCGCGAGGAGGCCGAGACGCTGCTGGCGCTGTACGAACGGGTCACCGGCGAACCTGCGAAGATGTGGGGGCCCAGCATGATCGGCTTCGGCTCCTATGATTACACCTATGATAGCGGCCGTAGCGGCACCGCGATGCGCTCGGGCTTTGCGCCACGCAAGGGAAAGCACAGCATTTACCTGATGTGCGGCGCTTGCGACGATGCCGCCGCGCAGCAGCAGGAAACGCTGCTGGCCCGGCTCGGCAAGCACAAGATGGAAAAATCGTGCCTGTACATCAACCGGCTCGATCAGGTGGACATGGGCGTTCTCGAACTGATCATCGCCAACAATGTCGCCGAGATGAACCGGCTCTACCCGCCCGCATGAGCATTCCGCCGGAAGACCTGTTCCACGGCCCGGTCAAGCGCAGTATCCAGATCGCCGGACACATGACCTCGATCAGCCTGGAGCCGATGTTCTGGGATCTGCTGAAAGCCGCCGCCGAGTCGCGCGGCCTGCCGCTCAACGCGCTTGTGGCGCGGATCGATGTCGAGCGGATCGCGGTAGAACAGCCGCCCAATCTGGCGAGCGCGATCCGGCTGTGGCTGGTCAGGGATGTGATCGAGGCGCGCGGTGCAACCAGCGATGGCGAAGCCGCACAACAAGGCTCCCCTCCCTGAAAGGGAGGGGTAGGGGGTTGGTAAAGCCTCTACAGAACCACCGCTTGCTCGACCCCGTCGCGACCCACCCCTAGCCCCTCCCTGGCCAGGGAGGGGAACGCATTTCGGCGAGACCGAATGGAAAGGCCTCGAGCGCAGGGTTAAGCGCCCCCTCCCCTCCCGCAGGCGGGAGGGAAGACAAGAGCAATCAATCCCCGCCGACGCGCTCGATGTCCGCGCCGACCGCCTGGAGCTTTTCTTCCAGCCGCTCATAACCGCGATCGAGGTGATAGACCCGGTTGACCTCGGTCTCGCCCTCGGCGGCGAGCCCGGCGATGATCAGGCTCATCGAGGCGCGCAGGTCGGTCGCCATGACGGGCGCGCCGACCATGCGTTCGACGCCGTGCACCACTGCGGTGCGGCCCTTGACCTCGATATGCGCGCCCATGCGGTTGAGTTCGGGCACGTGCATGTAGCGGTTCTCGAAGATCGTCTCGGTCAGCACGCTTGCGCCTTCGGCCAGACACAGCATCGCCATGAACTGCGCCTGCATGTCGGTGGCAAAGCCGGGGAACGGCGCGGTCGAAAGCGTGAGCGCCTGCAGCTTGCCATTGGGGCGCACCGCGATGCCATCGGCGATTTCCTCGACATGCACGCCCGCCTGGCGCAGCGCCGCGACAGTCGCCTCCATCTCGTCGAGCTTCGCGCCGATCAGGTCGAGCGCGCTGCCGGTGATCGCGGCGGCGCAGGCATAGCTGCCCGCCTCGATGCGGTCGGCCATCACGCGATAGGTCGCACCGTGCAGCCGGTCCTTGCCATGGATGACCAGCGTCGATCCGCCGATCCCCTCGATCTTCGCGCCCATCGCGACGAGCAGGTTGCACAGATCGACGATCTCGGGCTCGCGCGCCGCATTGCGCAGCGTCGATGTGCCCTTGCACAAAACCGCCGTCATCAGCGCGTTCTCGGTCGCGCCGACCGAGACCACGGGGAAGCCGAAATCGCCGCCGGGAAGGCCTCCCTTGGGGGCGCGCGCAGTGACATACCCTGCGGTGATCTCGATCTCCGCGCCCAAAGCCTCGAGCGCCTTCAGGTGCAGGTCGATCGGGCGGTTGCCGATCGCGCAGCCGCCGGGCAGCGAGACGGTCGCCTCGCCCGCGCGCGCGAGCAGCGGGCCCAGCACCAGGATCGACGCGCGCATCTTGCGCACGATGTCATAGGGCGCGACGGTCGAGGTCACCCGGCCCGCGCGCAGCGTCATCACCCGGCCGAAATCCTCGGGCCGCGCGCCTTCGATCATCGTCGACACGCCAAGCTGGTTGAGCAGATGGCCGAAGCTGTCGACATCGGCCAGCCGCGGCAGGTTGCGCAGCGTCAGCGGCTCGTCGGTCAGCAGCGCGCACGGCAGCAGCGTCAGCGCGCTGTTCTTGGCTCCGGAAATGGGAATACGGCCCGAGAGCGGCTTGCCGCCGCGAATGATGATCTTGTCCATCGCCGCTGTTTAGCGGCTGCGCGGGCTGGTGCAAGAGGGGGGCAAGGCCCGGAAGGTCAAACCTTCTCCAGCGTGCATTGCAGCGGGTGCTGGTTCTGCCGGGCGAAATCCATCACCTGATTCACCTTGGTCTCGGCAACCTCGTAAGTGAAGATGCCGCAAACGCCGACGCCCTTCTGGTGGACGTGGAGCATCACGCGGGTCGCCTCGTCCATGTTCATGCTGAAGAAGCGCTTGAGGACGAGCACCACGAATTCCATCGGGGTGTAATCGTCGTTGAGCATCAGCACCTTGTATTGGCTGGGCTTTTTCGACTTGGCGCGGGTCTTGACCGCGATGCCGATATCCGGCGGTCCGTCATCGTCCTCGCGATCGGGCCCGGCGCGCACGACCAGGCCTGCCTCGCCTGCCACGATGGCAGCGAGGCGTCGGGGAGACGCTGAACGGATTGTCGTGCTGTGCATAGGTCGTCTCGAATATCGTATTTCTCAGCCGTCAGGCAAGGGGCTGCGCGCAAAATGCGACACGCTGCCCCGTCATCCTGACACGGCCATCTAGCGCCGATTCGGTTACTCTGGCGTTTCGCGGCGCTTTCCGTTAGGGGCGCGGCCATGCATTTTCTCGATCAAGCCAAGATTTTCATTCGTTCCGGCGCGGGCGGACAGGGCGCGGTGTCCTTCCGCCGCGAAAAATATGTCGAATATGGCGGCCCCGATGGCGGCAATGGCGGCAAGGGCGGCGACATCATCTTCGAAGCGGTCAGCGGTCTCAACACGCTGATCGACTTTCGCTATACCCAGCATTTCAAGGCGAAGCGCGGCACCGGCGGCATGGGCCGCAACCGCACCGGCGCAGGCGGCGACGATCTGGTCATCAAGGTACCCGTGGGCACGCAGATCCTGTCCGAGGACAAGGAGGATGTGCTCGCCGATTTCACCCATGCCGGCCAGCGCATCACCCTGCTGCGCGGCGGCGATGGAGGGCGCGGGAATTTGAGCTATGCCACCAGCACCAACCGCGCGCCGCGTCAGCACGGGCCGGGCTGGCCGGGCGAGGAAATGTGGGTTTGGCTGCGGCTGAAGCTGATGGCCGATGCGGGGCTGGTAGGGCTGCCCAATGCGGGCAAGTCCACCTTCATCAACCAGGTCACCAACGCGCATGCCAAGGTGGGCGACTATCCCTTTACGACATTGCGCCCGCAATTGGGCGTGGTGCGGCATCGCAACCGCGAGTTCGTGCTCGCCGATATTCCGGGCCTGATCGAGGGCGCGGCGGAGGGGGCCGGGATCGGTGACCGGTTCCTCGGCCATATCGAGCGCTGCCAGGTGCTGATCCATCTGATCGATGCCAATGGCGACGATCCGGTCGAGGCGATGCGCATCGTCGATGGCGAGCTGGAAAATTACGGCGCCGGGCTGGACGAGAAGCCCAGGCTGGTCGCGCTCAACAAGGGCGACCTGCTCGACGACGAGCTGATGCAGCATTTCGCGGCTGAGCTGGTGGCGGCGGGCGCGGACCGGGTGTTTCCGATCTCGGGTGCAACCGGCAAGGGCATCGAGCAACTGTTCGACGCGCTGCTCGACTATCTGCCGCACGTGACCGCGACCGAACAGCCCGAGGGAGTCGACCCCGACCGCGACGACGAGCCGGGCACATGGTCGCCGGTTTGAGTGAGCGGCAGAATTGGTTTAATTCGCTCCCATTTCCGTTTGTCCCGAGCCCTTCGGCTGGCTGGCAAAACCAGCCGCTCAGGGTAAACCAAGGTCGAGGGACGTATTCGCAACCGTTCGAGCACACGTCCCTCGACTTCGCTCGGGAACTCGGAAGAGGTGGTCACACCGTGCTGATCGAGGTCATCACTTGGGTCGGAGCTTTCAAGGGGAAGAGTAAATGACCCCCTCACCCCTCTCCCCCGCGCACTGCACGGTGCTGGTCGTCAAGGTCGGCTCGGCGCTGCTGGTCGCGCCCGAGGGCAAGGTGCGGCGCGAATGGCTCGCTTCGCTGGTCGCGGACATTGCCGGGCGTATCAAGGCGGGCCAGCGGATCGTCATCGTCTCCTCGGGCGCGATCGCGCTCGGTGCGCGACGGCTCGGCTTGCCCAAGGGCGGGCGCGCGAGCCTGGAGGATGCGCAGGCCTCTGCCGCCACCGGCCAGATCGCGCTCAGCCAGTGCTGGGCCGAACTGCTGGGCGAACATGGCATTACCGCCGCGCAGATGCTCGTGACGCTGGACGATCTCGAGGATCGCCGCCGCTTCCTCAACGCCTCGGCGACGCTGCGCCGCCTGATCGCGCTCGACGTCGTGCCGGTGATCAACGAGAACGATTCAGTCGCGACCGAGGAAATCCGCTTCGGCGACAATGACCGGCTCGCCGCGCGCATCGCGCAGGCGGCGGGCGCGGGCGGCGTGGTGCTGCTCTCCGACGTCGACGGGCTCTACACCGCCAATCCGAAGAACGAGCCCGATGCGCGGCTGGTCGAAAGCGTCGGACGGATCGATGCGCGCATCAGGGCGATGGCCGATGGCGGCTCTGCCTCTGGCATGGGATCAGGCGGCATGCTCTCCAAGCTGGAGGCCGCGCGGATCGCGACCAGCGCGGGCGCGCATCTCGCCATCGCCAACGGCACGCACGAGCACCCCTTGCAGCGGCTCGACGAGACCGGGCGCTGCACTGTGTTCACCGCCGGCAAGCAGGGCAAGGGCCGCAAGCTGTGGCTCGCCGGGCGCATGACCGCGCGCGGGCGGATCAGCGTCGATGCGGGCGCGGTCTCCGCGCTCGCCAAGGGCTCGAGTCTGCTCCCCGCCGGCGCCACCGCGATCGAGGGCAGGTTCGCGCGCGGCGACGTGATCGAGATTGCAGGCCCCGGCGGCGAGGTGATCGCGCGGGGCCTCAGCGAATATGATGCCGCCGATGCCGCGCGGATCATCGGCCTGCGCAGCGATGGCATCGCCGAGGTGCTGGGTTATGCGCCGCGCAGCGCGCTCGTCCATCGTGACCAGATGGTGCTGCTATGAGCGTGATCGCGATGACCGGCGGCACCGGCTTTGTCGGGGGAGCTGCGATCGACCAGGCGCTGGCGGCGGGGCACAGCGTCCGCGCGCTCGCCCGCAAGTCGCAGCGCGCGCGTGAAGGCGTCACCTGGGTCGAGGGATCGCTCGCCGATGCCGAGAGCCTCAACCGCCTGTGCGATGGCGCGGATGTCGTGCTGCACATTGCCGGCGTGGTCAACGCGCCCGACCGCGCGGGCTTCGTCGCGGGCAATATCACCGGTACCGAGAATATGGTCGCAGCGGCGCAAGCGGCGGGCATTACGCGCTTCATCCATGTCTCGTCGCTCGCCGCGCGCGAACGCGCCCTGTCCAACTATTGCTGGTCCAAGGCCGAGGCCGAGGACCGGGTCACCGCCTCTGGCCTAGACTGGATCATGGTGCGCCCACCCGCCGTGTATGGCCCCGGCGATACCGAGATGCTGGACCTGTTCCGCATGGCAGCAAAGGGCCTGGTCATGCTGCCGCCGAGCGGGCGCATGTCGGTGATCCATGTCGCCGATCTGGCCGCCTTGCTGGTGCGGCTCGCGGGCGGTGCGGGCGATGTGCACGCGATCTACGAGGCCGATGACGGAACCCCGCAGGGCTGGAGCCATGAGGGCTTTGCCGATGCGCTGGGCCGCGCGGTGGGGCGCAAGGTGCGCACCGCGCGCGCGCCGAAGCTCGGCCTGTTCATGGCCGCGCGCGCCGACCGCCTGCTGCGCGGTCCCAAGGCGAAGCTCACGCCCGATCGCGCGCGCTATATCGCGCATAGCGACTGGACATCCGATCCGCTGCGCCGCCCGCCGCGCGATCTGTGGCAACCGGAAATAGCGACGCCGAAAGGACTGGCCGAAACCGCGCGCTGGTATCGCGCCGAAGGCTGGCTCAAACGCTGATGAGCGGGTGGCCGAGCGCCATTTCGACGACGAACAGCGCAAAGGTGATGCTCAGGCCGATCAGGAACAGCCGATAGGCCAGGCCCAGATAACGGTATTTCTTGTGCTGCAGCACCATGCCGTTCTGGTGCACGTCGCGCAGCATGGTACGGAAGATCGTCTCGTCCATGTGAAGCTGGTCGATCACCAGATCGGCAAAATCATCCTCGGTCATCTGCGAGAAATTGCCGAAGAACATGAAATTGGTCGCCCCGGGCGGCACGTCGGCCTTCGGCTTGGGCGTGCCGCGCACCGAGGGCAGGATCGCGAACACCGCGCACATGGCCGACAGGAAGGCGAACAGCGCCAGCACCATCAGCGGGAGGCTGACATTGCCGCCGCGCGCCTGGCCGACCGCGATGGTGAACACCACGAACGTCGCGCCCATCAGGATGCTCGCCTTCTGATCGGCCATCTGGCTCAAGGACAGGTTGGTCTGCACCGAGGTGCGGATCAGGTGAATGGCGTGCGGGGAGAAGGTGTGCGGCGTCTGCGGCCAGGGGCTCGGGATCGCCGGACGGCTCGCATCGACTCGCATTTTCGTGGCACCCTCTTCCATTACAGATTGATGACACAGCCGCACTGCGCTTGACAAGCGGCACCGCACTGCCCTTCTGGCTGCAACAAGCTGCCGCGATTGTGCCGCATTCGCGGGGCATGGGCAGAGACAACTGTTACGGATGAAAGCAAGACATGACCGACACCGCCATTTATGACCGGATCGCTGCGCAGATCGAACCCTTTAACAAGAAGGGCGTCGCGCTGACCGAGAGCACCACCTTCGCCTCCGATCTGGAATGGGACAGCCTCACCGTCATGGATTTTGTCGCCGCGATCGAGGACGAGTTCGACATCATCATCACCATGAACATGCAGGCCGAGATCGAGACCGTCGGCCAGCTGGTCGCCGCGGTCGAGAAGCTCACCGCCTGACCCGCGCTATCGTGCGCACCTTCCCCAATCTTGCAGAGACCCCAGAATGACCGACCTGTTTTCCAAGTTCGACGCCCTGATCGGCGAGCGCGAGGCCCTGCTGTCCACCGGCGTGCGCGATCCCTTCTCGCTGGTCATGGAATCGGTCAAATCGCCGACAGTGGCGATGTGCAACGGCAAGGAGACGATCCTGCTGGGCACCTACAACTATATGGGCATGACCTTCGATCCCGACGTTCTGGACGCCGGCAAGACCGCGCTCGACAATTTCGGATCGGGCACCACCGGCAGCCGTGTGCTCAATGGCACCTATGCCGGGCACCGCGAATGCGAGGAAGCGCTGAAGGAATTCTATGGGATGGACCATGCGATGGTCTTTTCCACCGGATACCAGGCGAATCTGGGCATCATCTCGACCATGGCGGGCAAGGACGATTACGTCATCCTCGATATCGACAGCCATGCCTCGATCTATGACGGCTGCTCGCTCGGCAATGCGCAGATCGTCGCCTTCCGCCACAATGATGTCGAGGCGCTGGAAAAGCGGCTCAAGCGCCTGCCCCCCGAAGCGGGCAAGCTGGTGGTGCTCGAAGGCGTCTATTCGATGCTCGGCGACATCGCCCCGCTCAAGGAGATGGTCGCGGTGTCCAAGGCCGCCGGCGCGATGGTGCTGGTCGACGAGGCGCATTCGATGGGCTTTATCGGCGAACATGGCCGCGGCGTTGCCGAAGCGGCGGGCGTGATCGACGATGTCGATTTCATCATCGGAACGTTCAGCAAGTCGGTCGGCACCGTCGGCGGCTTCTGCGTGTCGAACCACCCGAAGTTCGAGGTGCTGCGCCTGGTCTGCCGCCCCTATGTGTTCACCGCCAGCCTGCCGCCCTCGGTCGTCGCCACCGCCGCGACCAGCATCCGCAAGCTCATGCACGCGGGCAACAAGCGCGCGCATCTGTGGGAGAATTCCAAGCGCCTGCACCAGGGGCTGCGCGATCTCGGCTTTGCGCTCGGCACGCCCGAGGCACAGAGCGGCATCATCGCGGTGATCATGCCCGATATGCTGAAGGGCGCGCAGATGTGGGAGGCGCTGCTCGATCGTGGCCTCTACGTCAACCTCGCCCGCCCGCCCGCAACCCCTGCCGGCATGACGCTGCTGCGCTGCTCGCTCTGCGCCGAGCATTCGAGCGAACAGGTCACGCAGATTCTCGGCATCTTCGAGGCGGCGGGCAAGGATGTCGGGATCATCTGATCCCGGCGTTACCGATCAGCCCCAGATCGTCGTCAGCCAGTAGAACAGCGCGCCGACCGCGGCCGAAGCGGGGATGGTGATCAGCCAGGCGATGACGACGCGCCCGGCGACGCCCCAGCGCACTGCAGACGCGCGCCGCGCCGCGCCCACGCCGACGACGCAGCCGGTGATCGTGTGCGTGGTCGAGACCGGAATGCCGAACGCGGTCGCCGCGAACAGCATCACCGATCCGCCCGAAGAGGCGCAGAAGCCCTGCTGGTGCGACAGCTTGGTGATGCGCGTGCCCATGGTCTCGATGATCTTCCACCCGCCCGAAAGCGTGCCGAGCGCGATCGCGACATAGCAGCTCAGCACCACCCATTCGGGGACCGCGAACTCGCCCTCGAGCATGCCCTGCGAATAGAGCAGCACGGTGATGATCCCCATCGTCTTCTGCGCGTCATTGGCGCCATGGCCGAGCGAATAGGCCGCAGACGAGACCAGGTGCAGCTTCTTGAACACGCCCTCGGCCCGCTTGGCGGTGGCGCGCAGGAAGATCCACGAGGTCATCACCACCAGCAGGATCGACAGGATCATGCCGATCGTCGGCGACAGCACGATCGCCGAGGCGGTCTTGAGCACGCCCGACCAGACGATGCCGTCGAGCCCGGCGCGCATCACCCCCGCCCCGATCAGCCCGCCGACCAGCGCATGGCTCGACGAGGACGGAATGCCTTTCCACCAGGTGACGACGTTCCAGAACATCGCCCCGACCAGCGCGCCGAAGATCACCTGCGGATTGACGATATCGGCATCGATAATGCCCTTGCCGATCGTCTCGGCGACCTTTAGCCCGAAGATCCAATAGGCCGCGAAGTTGAAGAACGCTGCGAACAGCACCGCGTGCACGGGCTTGAGCAGCCGGGTCGAGACCACGGTCGCGATCGAATTGGCGGCATCGTGCAGACCATTCAGGAAGTCGAACGCCAGTGCGAGCGCGATCAGCGCGATCAGCAGCGGCATGGCAATGATGGTGGTTTCCATGGGGTGCGGCGCGCGTCAGGCGTGGTCGATGACGAGACCGTCGATCTCGTTGGCGACATCCTCGAACCGGTCGACCACGCGCTCGAGATGCATGAACAGCTCGCGCCCGACGGTGAACTGGATGGGGCTCGCCGCGCCATGTTCCTTGAACAAGGCCTTCAGCCCGCGCGCATGAATCTCGTCGGCATGGCCTTCCATGATGACGAGGCGCTCGGTCAGCTCGTGCAGGCGATGGGCGTTCTTGTTGACGTTGCGCAGCAGTGGCAGCGCCTCGACCGTGATCCGCGCGCAATCGACGATGATCGCGGCGATATCCTTCATCTCCTGCTTGAACTCGGTCACCTCGTAGAGGTCGATCGCGCCCGCGGTCTTCTGCATCTCGTCGATGGCATCGTCCATCGCGCCGATCAGGCTGGTGATCGCGCTGCGGTCGAACGGGGTCAGGAAGGTGCGGCGCACGGTCTGCAGCACCTCGCGGGTGATCTGGTCGGCCTCATGCTCGCGCTCGACCAGTTCCTGGACATGGTCGGCCATGCCCGGCCCACCGTTCAACAGCCGGGCCAGCGCGTTTGAGCCCGACAGCAGCGTCAGTGCATGCGCCTCGAACAGCTCGAAGAAATTGCCCTGCTTGGGCAGAAGGGCCTGAACCCAGGAGAAAACCGCCATTTTCGGTGAAGCCTTTTGCGTATCCGGAAGAAAACCGCCCTTGGCGATGCGACGATCGGCATCGCTGGCGCGGAAGCGGCGGATCAGTTCGGCGAGCTCGGGCTCGTCGACCATCTGCGCAGCCTCTTCCAGCGAGAACCATTGCCGGTCGCGCTGGTCCTGCTCTTCCCATTCGTCCATCACGTCGGTGACCGAGAAGGGGAACACCTCGACCGTCACGTTGAGCATCGCGCCGTTCTTGCGCTTCTTGCGATAGCGATAGCTGCCGAGCGGCGTCGGGCAGGCCGCACCGCGAACCCCCGCCTCTTCCTCCGCCTCGTGCGTGGCGGCGGCATGCGGCTGCAGCCCTTCGATCATGTTGCCCTTGGGCAGCACCCAGCGCCGCGTCTCGCGCGAGGTGACGAGCAGGATCGTCACCGGCGCGTTCACATCGTCACGCGCCGTGCGATACGGCAATGCAGCTATCTGGCGAATGGCGTGTCCCCTGTCACAAAACCGCCGCATATCTGTAACAATTGCCGGTGCAAAGCGATTTCTGCCCGTTTTGGCGGCGTTCCATGCGGCTACCCACCGCTTTGTGACGCATGTGGCCTTGCAAGGCTTCAATTGCCCGCAAATATCTGTAAGGGGCAGCGCCATGGTCCTCCCCGGAAAAGGCCGACACCCATGACCGAATTGCTTGCGCTGCGCGATGCCGTGCGCGCTCACCATCGTGCCGATGAAGGCACGGTGCTCGATTGTCTGATGGCGAATTACGCCCCCTCGCCCGAGCTGCGTGCGCGCATCCGTGCGCGTGCGGTGCGCGTCGTCGAGGATGTCCGCGCCGCCTCGGGCCCGACGCTGATGGAGAGCTTCCTCGGCACCTATGGCCTGTCGAGCGACGAGGGCCTCGCGCTGATGACGCTGGCCGAGGCGCTGCTGCGCGTGCCCGATGCCGAGACGATCGACGACCTCATCGAGGACAAGATCAGCCCCGCCAACTGGCGCGAGCATTTCGGCAAGTCGGAAAACACGCTGGTCAATGCCAGCACCTTCGCGCTCAGCATGACCCAGTCGGTGCTCGAAGGCCCGTCGAGCAAGGGGCCGCTCGATGCGCTGCGCGGCGCGATCAAGCGGCTGGGCGAACCCGTCATCCGCGCTGCCGTGCGCCGTGCGATGAAGGAGCTGGGCAACCAGTTCGTGCTCGGCGAGGACATGGACGAGGCGCTCAAGCGCTCGCGCAAATGGGCCGCCGAAGGCGCGACCTTCAGCTATGACATGCTGGGCGAGGCCGCGCTCACCTTCCCCGATGCCGACCGCTATTTCGCATCGTACATGAACGCGATCCGCGCGATCGCCGATGCCGCCAAGACCGACGACATGCGCACCAATCCGGGCCTGTCGATCAAGCTCTCCGCGCTCTACCCGCGCTACGAGATGAGCAAGGCAGACGAGTGCGTCCCCGCGCTCGCCGACCGGGTGCTCGAACTCGCCCGCGCTGCGCGCGATGCCAAGATCGGGCTCAATATCGATGCCGAGGAAGCCTATCGCCTCGGCATGTCGCTCGACATCATCAAGCTGGTGATGAACGATCCGACACTGGCCGGCTGGGATGGCCTTGGCGTGGTCGTGCAGGCCTTCGGCCGCCGCGCCAGCTTTGTCATCGACTGGTTGTACAAACTGGCCGAATCGCTCGACCGCAAGATCATGGTGCGGCTGGTCAAGGGTGCCTATTGGGACAGCGAAATCAAGCGCGCGCAGGTCGATGGCGTGCCCGATTTCCCGGTGTTCACCAGCAAGGCGGCGACCGACATCTCCTATATCTGCTGCGCCGCACAGCTGCTCAGGCTCACCGACCGAATCTATCCGCAATTCGCCACACACAATGCGCACAGCGTCGCGGCGATCCTGGAAATGGCGGGCAACCGCGACGATTTCGAGTTCCAGCGCCTCCACGGCATGGGAGAACCGCTGCACAACGCCTTGCTGCGCAACGAGAAAGTGCGCTCGCGCATCTATGCGCCGGTGGGCCGCCACCGCGAACTGCTCGCCTATCTGGTGCGCCGCCTGCTCGAGAACGGGGCGAACTCGTCGTTCGTCAACCAGCTCGCCAACCATGCCGTGCCCGCCGAGGCGATCGCTGCCGATCCGTTCGAGCAGCTCGAGGCTGCGCGCGCCGAGGCCGATGCGAAGATCATCCGCCCCGCGGCGATCTATGCCCCGTCGCGCGTCAATTCGCGCGGCTGGGACCTCGCCAACCGCGCCGATCTCAACGAATTCCTCGAATCGCGCGGGGCGTTTGCCGACCATCAGTGGCAGGCCGCCCCGATTCTCGCGGTCGAGGCGGGTTCGGGCGCAGCGCCGCGCGAGGTGTTCAGCCCCGCCCAGACCGACCGCCAGGTGGGCACCGTCACCGATGCGGGCGAGGCCGAGGCCAGGGCCGCCATCGCCGCCGCGCGCATCTGGGACGCGCCGGTGGCCGAGCGCGCCGCCGCGCTCACCCGCGCTGCCGATCTGTTCGAGGCGCATCATGGCGAAATCTTCGCGCTGCTCGCGCGAGAGGCGGGCAAATGCGCGCC
>NZ_LSIS01000154.1:0-23816 GCF_001556365.1 Blastomonas sp. CCH1-A6
GTTCAACGGCCCGCCGTTCCTGCCTGCCTTCCTGACCGGCCCCAATGGCGCATTCATCAACTATTTCCGCCGCGACGTCAGCAGCCGCAGCTATTCGGCATTCGGCCAGGTCGATATCCCGATCACCGACGAACTGTCCGTGACCGCAGGCGCGCGCTATACCGACGACAGCCGCACTGGCATCTTCCCGTTCTATCCGGGTGGCCTGGGCAACCCCAGTTCGCCGCTGTTCAACACCGGCATCCGCCGCATCACCGCCGCGCCGCAGCGCACCGACATCCTGCGCGCCAAGGCAGACAAGCTGACCTGGCTTGTCGGCGTCAACTACAAGCCGGACAGCGATACGCTGGTCTATGCCAAGGTCTCGACCGGCTTCAAGGCGGGCGGTTTCGACACGATCGGTCAGTATGCGCCCGAAACCAACACCGCCTATGAGGCGGGCATCAAGCGCAGCTTCGGCCCCAGCACGATCAACTTCTCGGGCTTCTACTACGACTACAAGGACCTGCAGGCAGCGGTGCTGCTCGACAACACCATCGGTGGCCAGGTGTTCAACGCCGGTGGCGCGACCATCTGGGGTCTCGAACTCGATGCGTCGATCAAGGTGTTCGATTCTGGGCGCTTTACCGCGAGCATCAACTATCTGAGCTCGAAATATGACGACTTCCTGGCGTCCTATGCCGTGTTCTGCGCCTCGGAAACGCACCCGACGCTTGGCTGTCTGACCGGCCTTGGCGATCTCGACAGCGACATCACCTCGAACCCGGTGGTCCAGCCCAACCTGGCGGGCAATCGCACCCCGCTGGCGCCGAAATGGGTGGTCGCGGCAGGCTATGAACATGTGTTCGATCTGGGCAGTGCGGGCACGCTGACTCCCAGCGTCTTCACCCGCTTCAAGTCGGCCTATTTCATGGATGTGTTCAACTTCCGCGATTCGCGCCAGAGCGGCTTCTTCCAGACTGATGCCACCCTCGAATGGCGCGACGAGACCGGCAAGTTCGGCATCCAGCTGTTCGCCCGCAATCTCGAGGACAACCAGCCGCTGACCTATGCCGCGTTCACGGCCGCTGGCAATGACGACATCTACAACTGGCAGTTCAGCGCGCCGCGCACATATGGCGTGCGCATGCTGCTCGACTTCTGATCTGCACCAGGGGACCCGGGGGCGTATGTGGTCGCCCCCGGAAGGGTGCAGATGACGAGAGGGGGCGGGTCCGGTGAGGCGGGACCCGCCCCCTTTTGCATTCAGCCGGGCGCGGCGACGAAAGCGGCCCCTGCGCCATAGAAGCGCACCAGACCGTCGCGATCCTCGGGCGCGGATACCATCACGCACAGCTGCACGCCGAAGCGCAGCGGCAACGGCGCGGGCAGCACGAATTCGCTCAACTGCCGATTGTTCTCCGGGCAATAGGGGCGGAACTCCGGCGCAGGTTCGAACGGCACCGGCACGGAGGGCGGAACCGTGAGGCGCGGGACCAGCTCGATCCGGTCCATCCCGCCATGCTGCACCGTCGCCCAGTCGAGCAGGGCGCCATCGCCGGTTTCCCAGAGCAGGCTCAGCGAATGCAGTGCAACCCGATGGCCGCCCAGCTCGACCGGGGTCGGCAGCGGCCAGTGGAACCATACCGCCTTGCCCGCGCGGACGCGAAAGCTGGCAAAGAAGCCGCGATAGAAGCCGATGCCGTCAGACCAGTCCGTGCCATCGACCGGGCCGAGAAACTCGGGCCCGCGCTCCTGCGGCACCACGGCCGCGGCCGGCACCCAGTGTCGCGCGAGGATCGTCATCGCCTCAGCCCCAGGACGGGTTCTTGCCGGGCAGCCACTTGATCGAGCAGCCCGCGCTCGGCACCTGATGCTCGGGCGCAGGCCGGCCCGCCAGCAGCGCATCGACCGCCGCGCGCATGTCCTGCCCGGTGACCGGAACGTCGGTCCGCTGCGGCGGTGCGCCCGGCACCGGCGGGTGCGGCAATTTGGGTCGGCTCGCGCAGAACTGACCGGTATAGAACAGTGCGCGATCGGGTCCGTAGAGGAAGAAATCGGGGGTGCAGATGGCGTTATAGGCCAGAGCGACATCCTGGCTCTCGTCATGCAGATAGGGGAAGGGCAGATCGTGGTCCTTCGCGAAGCGCTGCATGTGCGGGTAATCGTCTTCGGGAAATTCCTCGGGCGAGTTCGACGAGATCGCCACCACCTGCAGCCCCCTGGATGCATATTCGCGCGCAAAATCGATCAGGCCGGGCAGCACGTGCAGCACCACCGGGCAATGGTTGCAGATAAAGGCGACGAGCAGCGCCGGGGCCTCGAACTCCTCCAGCGTGCGAATGCGCCCATCGGTATCGGGCAGCGCAAATGGCGCGGCTTGCTGGCCGTAATCCAGCTGGCGGGACCATCTCAGCATCGTCTCTCTCCTCTAGAAATAGAATTTGTATTCTGATACGTGATTTTCTAAAGTGGGACAAGACGCACAGGCGCACGGGAGAGGCGGGTTATCATGGATCAAGATCAGCCCAAGGGCTGGAGCCGCAGACGGTTTCTGGGCGGTGCGGCGATATTGGCGGCGGTGGTCGGCGTGCCGCTGGCAGCGATCCGGCTCGACCTGTTCAACACACAAGAAGCGCCGAGCGAACGCCAGCGCGACCTGATGCGCACCGTCAGCCAGATCGTGATCCCGAAGACCGATACGCCGGGCGCGGGCGATGTCGGCGCGGGCGATTTCGTTCTGCTCGGCCTCGCCCACGGGCTCGAAAAATCGCGTGCGCCGCTGGCCAAGGATGCGCCCGAAGCGCTGACCCGCCATGCGCGCAAGGACGGCTCGCTCGACCAGGCCGCCTGGCTCGAAACCGAGCTCGATGCGCGCGCCAAGGGCGATTTCCTCAAGGCCGCGCCCGATGCGCAGGCCAGGCTGCTCGCCGCGCTCGATGCCGAAGCCTATGCCGAAGGTGTCCGCGAACACCCGTGGCGCACGGTCAAGGCGCTGATCCTGATCGGTTACTATACCAGCGAGTCCGGCGGATCGCAGGAGCTGCAATTCAATCTGGTGCCCGGCACCTATGACCCCGACGTGCCTGTGACGCCGCAGACCCGCGCCTTTTCGAGCGACTGGACTGCGGTCGATTTCGGCTGAGCGGGGAGGGAAAGACCATGGATTTCGATGCAATCGTCGTGGGCTCCGGCATTACCGGGGGCCTTGCCGCCAAGGAGCTGACCGAGGCGGGCCTGAAGGTGCTGATGATCGAGCGCGGGCGCAATATCCGCCATCAGCAGGATTACACGACCGAGATGAAGACGCCTTGGGAGATGCCGTTCCGTGGGATCGGCGACCAGGAGTTGTACGCGCGCGAGCATGCGGTGCAGATGCTCAACCGGCATTTCACCGAATATACCCAGAACCATTTCGTCAACGACGCGCAGAACCCCTACACCAAGACTGAAGGCACCGATTTCAACTGGTTCCGCTCGTACCAGCTGGGCGGTCGCTCGCTGACCTGGGGGCGGCAGTCCTATCGCTGGTCGGATTATGATTTCGAGGCCAACAAGCGCGACGGACACGGCACCGACTGGCCGATCCGCTATGCCGATCTCGCGCCGTGGTACGACAAGGTCGAGGAATTCATCGGCGTGTCCGGGGCGAAGGAGGGGCTGAAGCAGCTTCCCGATGGCCGCTTCCAGCCGCCGATGGCGCTCAACCCGGTCGAACAGCATGTGCGCGAGGTGATGCAGGCCAACTGGCCCGAGCGCCGCCTGACCATCGGCCGCACCGCAAACCTGACCGAAGGCAAGGGCGAGCGCGGGCAGTGCCAGAACCGCTCGATCTGCGCGCGCGGCTGCTCCTATGGGGCCTATTTCTCGACCCAGTCGAGCACCTTGCCCGCTGCGATGGCGACCGGGCGGCTCACCGTCATCACCGATGCGGTGGTGGAAAAGCTCGATTACGATCCCGCGACCCGCCGGATCACCGGCGTGCGCTATCTCGACCGCAACACGAAGGAGCGCAAGACCGCGACCGCGCGGATGGTGTTCCTCAATGCCGGCGCGTTCAACTCCGTGCACGTTCTGCTCAATTCGGCCAGCGAGGCGATGCCCAATGGCCTTGCCAACAGCAGCGGCGTGCTGGGCACGCACATCATGGACCATGCCAACACCCTTTCGGCGATCGCGCTGATGCCGGGCTTCGAGGACCGCACCACCACCGGTAACCGTCCCACCGGCGTGGTCGTCGCGCGCTATCGCAACATGGACGCGATGGACGGCGAGGGGCACACGCGCGGCTATTCGTTCCAGGGCGGGGCGCTGCAGAGCACCTGGACCGCGGGCAAGCGCGATCCGGGCATCGGCGCAGAGCTCAAGCAGAAGCTGCAGAAGCCCGGGATGTGGCGGATGGTGCTGGTCGCCTTTGCCGATTGCGTGCCGCGCGCGAGCAACCGGCTGACGCTCGACCCCAAGGCGGTCGATGCCGATGGCATTCCGCAGCTCAACATTGCCTTTGCCTTCGGCAAGGAGGAGCGCGCTGCGCTCGCCCAAGCCAAGGCCGATGCAGGCGAAATGCTGACCAAAGCGGGGGGCAAGGTGATCATGGGCTTCGACCAGCCGGGCGCGGGCGGCACCGCGATCCACGAAATGGGCGGCGCGCGCATGGGCCATGATCCCGCGACATCGGTGCTCAACAAGTGGAGCCAGTCGCATGACATCGCGAACCTGTTTGTCACCGATGGCGCACAGATGAGCTCGTCGGCCTGCCAGAACCCCTCGCTGACCTATATGGCGCTGACCGCCCGCGCGGCGGATGCAGCCGCCTCGATGCTGCGCGAAGGCAAGATCTGACCGTGAACGAACCCGTTTCCCTGACGAAGCGCCAGCAGAACCTGGCGCTGGTGACGTTGATCGTCGCGGTGGTGCTGGAGATCGTCGACCTGACGATCGTCAATACCGCGCTGCCCGCGATCACCTCGGGCCTCGGTGCGTCTGCCGAGGCGATCCAATGGACCGTCGCTGGCTATGCGCTCAGCTTCGCGCTGCTGCTGATGGCGGGGGGCAGGCTGGGCGACAGCCTGGGTTACCGACGCGTCTTCCTCTGGGGCGTCGCCGGGTTCACGCTCGCCTCGGTCGCCTGCGGGCTCGCGCAGACGCCCGAGCAGCTGGTGCTGTCGCGGCTGGCGCAGGGCGCGTGCGGCGCGATCATGTCGCCCCAGGCGCTGGCGCTGATGCAGGTCCTGTTCACTCCGCTCGAGCGCGTGTCGAAACTGGCGCTGTTCGGGCTGGTCGGCGGGCTGGCCGCGATTGCCGGGCCGATCCTGGGCGGGCTGCTGATCCAGCTCGACCTGTTTGGCCTCGGCTGGCGGCTGATCTTCCTGATCAACCTTCCGATCGGGCTGTTCGCGCTGGCATCCGGCTGGTTCTTCCTTCCCGATCGCAAGTCCTCGCACCCCGCCGGTTTCGATCTGCTCGGCGTGCTGGTGTTCGGGATGGCCGTCTTCTGCCTGCTCTGGCCGCTGACGCGCGCGGAGAATGGCTGGGGCGTGGCAGAAATCGGCGCACTGCTGCTGGTGGCACCGCTGCTGTTCGTGGTGTGGCGGCATGTCTCGGCGCGGGTGCGGGCGCGGCAGCCTGCCCTGTTCGATCCCTCGCTGCTGTCGATCCTGCCCTTCCGGCTGGGCCTGGGCATTTCGGTCGCCTTTGCCGCCGCCAATGCGGGGTTCCTGCTGATCTTCGCCTTCGCGCTGCAGAGCGAGCGCGGCGAGAGCCCGCTAACCACCGGGCTGCTGCACATGCCCTATGGCCTGGGCGCGATGATCGGCATCGCGGTGCTGGGGCGCAACTTCCTGCCGCGCTATGGCAAATGGGTGCTGGTACTGGGCGGATTGACGCTGATGGTCGCGGGCGCAGGCGTGCTGCTGGGCATCGGCTGGCTGGGCCTGTCCAAGGCCGCGCTCGCGCCGCTGCTCATTGTCTCGGGCCTCGGCATGGGCTCGCTCTCGGGCAGCATCGCGCCGGTCTCGGTGGCGCAGGTCGATCGCGACCATGCGGGCGCGGCCAGCGGGATGATGAAGACCGCGCAGCAGGTCGGCGGGGCGCTGGGTATCGCGCTGGCGGGCAGCGTGTATTTCGTCTGGGGCCAGGGGGCGGGCGTGCCGCCCTCGACTGCGGCGATCGCGGTGATTGCCAGCCTGCTGGCGATCACCGTGGTGTTCGCGGCGAGGCTGCCGGGCAATCTCTTCGCGGCGAAACCTGCTTCCGCCGCGCACTGACGCGCCGTCAGGGCTGGAAGGTCAGCGACCCGCGCCGTTCGAGGAAGCGCCAGCCTTGTTCGGTGGCGATAAAACGGTCGTGGAACGACCCGACCAGCGGCGCGCTGCTGCCGGTGAACAGCAGGATCGCGCTCTCGCCGCGCGCATATTGCGCGTCCTCGACGTCGATCACCACATTGCTGCAGAAATGCCGCGTGGTCCGCGGCGAGCGCGCCTTGAACGCGGCGAGAATGGCCTCGTGTCCGCGGATTTCGATATCGGGCGCAGTGGGGCGCGTCATTAGCCCGTCGGGATGGTAGAGCGCGACTACGTCCTCCCAGCGATGCGCGTCATTGAGGTTGGCATAGAGCGCGATCAACCGCGCGCATTCCCATTCGATGGCCTGGCGTTCCGCAGGGCTCATAGCCGCGCCGCCGCGATATCCGCACCCTCGCGCAGTGCCTTGAGCTTCTTCGCCGTTACCAGCGGGTCGATCTTGCCATAGCCCGCGAACGTGCCGAACCCGCAATCGGTGCTGGCAATCACCCGGTCTGCGCCGACGATACCGGCAAAGCGCTCGATCCGTTGCGCGATCAGCTCGGGATGCTCGACATAGTTGGAGCAGGTGTCGATGACGCCGGGGGCGAGCAGCTTGTCATCGGCAATCGCGGCATCGCGCCACACCGTCCATTCATGCTCGTGCCGGGGGTTGGCGCCTTCGAACAGCACCGTGGCGGGCCTGGCCGAGAGCACGATATCGATCACCCGCTCGAGCGGAATGTCGTGGTCGTGCGGGCCTTCGTAATTGCCCCAGCAGATGTGCATCCGCATCCGCTCGGGCGGGATGTTGGCCGTCGCGGCGTTGAGCGCCTCGACATTGGCAGCGGCGACCTTGAGGAATTCCGCCTCGCTCAGGTCCTGATAGCCAGTATGACGCGACATCGCGAGATCGGGGCAGTCGAGCTGCAGGTCGAACCCGGCGGCGACGATGGTCTCGTACTCCTCGCGCATCGCATCGGCGAGATCGGCAAGATAGGCCTCGTGGCTGGGATAATGGCGGTTGACCTGGAACGCGGTGATCAGGCCGGGCGAGGCGGCATTCATGAAGCCGCGTGCGCCTTGCCCATAGGCGTCCATTGCGGCGCGGAAGCGGCGGATGTCATCGTGCAGGGGCTCGAGCGTCACCAGCTTGACCGGGCCGATGCACGAGGCGCGGACGAATTCCTGGCTGCCCATGATCGCCGACAGCTTTTTCGCCAGATCGGGCACTTCGGCGAGATCGGCGGCGGGCTTGCGGTCGATATGCCCGCCAAAGCCCGACAGCCGCTCGATCATATAGGTCGAATAGCCGACCTTGCCCATCTCGCCGTCGCTGACGATGTCGACGCCGCAATCGCGCTGGAAGGCGACCGAGCGGTTCACCGCATCGGACACGGCACGGTCGAATTCCGCCGCATTATAGGGCCTTCCCGCATCGCGTGCGAGCAGCAGCTCGGTCAGCTCCGGCCCGCGCGGCATCGACCCCACATGCGTTGTCGCGATAAAGGCCATGATGTCCTCCCCTGATCATTCGAGCCCCGCATCGGGAGCCAGTGCGGAGCGATGCTTGGCACAGCTTCGAGAGGCTTCCAAGCATTAATGGATCCAATAATCGGTGTGCATGCGTATGGGGGTGCCGCCTTTCGACCGCAGGGCGAAGCCGACCTGAGCCGTCAGCCGTCGCCGAGATTGTCGTAGAGCCGGTTCAGCAGCCCGATCAGCTGGCCGAAATCTTCGGCGGAAAGATCGCGGATCACCTTGTGATAGATCGGCGAGGTCGCCTTGCGGGCGAGCGCCAGCTTTTCCTCGCCCTCGGCTGTCAGCGACACTTCGGTCACCCGCGCATCGCGCGCGCTGGGTGCGGAATGGACAAGCCCCGCAGCCGCCATGCGCTGGACGATCCGGGTCATGGTGGAAAGCGGAATGACCGCCGCCTCGGCGATGCTGCGCACGCCGCGCGGCGTTTCCTCGCCCAGGATCATCAACACCCGCCAGCTCGGGATGTCGAGATCGATGTCGCGCAGGATAGCCTCGATGGCGGCATTGTAGCGGCTGGCCAGGCGGTTGATCAGGTAGAAGGGGTAGGACGTCACCTGAAAGGCCGGGGTCCCCGGATCGCCCAAGAGTCGTTTGTCCACCAGTCCATTCCTCTGTTTTGGCCTGCCTTAACGCTGCGGCAGAATGGGCACAACGTGCATTTGCAACATTTTAGTTGCATGTGCACGCAAGTCTGGCACATTCTTTCGGCCATTGCCTGTTCGGGGAGAGAATCATGCCGGGAACCACGCTTGCTCAATTTGCCGCCGCCATTGCCAGCGGGGCGATCGAGACGATCGATCTGACGCAGCCACTGTCGGAGGAAACCCCGGTGCTGGTGCTGCCGCCGCCCTTCGGCCAGACCGCCGCATTCAGCCGTGAGGAGATTTCCTGCTATGACGAGCGTGGCGTCGCCTGGCACTGGAACAACTTTACCACCGGCGAGCATACCGGCACGCATTTCGACGCGCCGGTGCATTGGGTGACCGGCAAGGACCTGGCCGACAACACCGTCGACACCATCCCGCCCCAGCGCTTTGTCGGCCCGGCGGTGGTGATCGATGCCTCGGCCCAGGCCGCCGCCGACAGCGATTTCGTGCTCACCGCCGATTTCATCCGCGCCTGGGAGGCGGTGCATGGCGAGATCCCCGCCGGGAGCTGGGTGCTGTTCCGCACCGACTGGTCGAAGCGCACCGGCGATGCCTATACCAACCGGGGCGAGGATGGCGCGCACACGCCCGGTCCCGATCCCGATGCGATGCGCTATCTGATCGAAGAGCGCCGCATCCTGGGCTTTGGTGTCGAGACCATCGGCACCGATGCCGGGCAGGCGCATCTGATGGATCCGGCCTATCCCGCGCACACGCTGCTGCACGGTGCGGGGCTCTATGGGCTGCAATGCCTCGAAAATCTCGACAAGCTGCCGCCGACCGGAGCCTTTATCGTCGCCGCCCCGCTCAAGATCGCGCGAGGATCGGGCAGCCCGTTGCGCGTGCTGGCCTTTGTCGAGCGCTGAGCCATGGCGGAGCGGTCGTTCAAGAAGGAGGTCGAGAAGCTTCGCCTTGGCGCGGGCGAGCATTTCGAAGGCGAGGGGATACTCGCCGTCACCAAGGCGCTGCTCCAGGCCGGAGTTGCCTATGTCGGCGGCTATCAGGGATCGCCGATCAGCCATCTGATGGACGTGTTCGCTGATGCCGATCCGCTGCTCAAGGAGCTGGGCGTCCATTTCGAATCGAGCGCCAACGAGGCTGCGGCGGGCGCGATGCTCGCGGCGTCGGTCAACTATCCGCTGCGCGGCGCGGTGGCGTGGAAATCGGTGGTCGGCACCAATGTCGCCTCGGACGCGCTGTCCAACCTTGCCTCGGGCGGGGTCACCGGCGGCGCGCTCATCATCATCGGCGAGGATTATGGCGAGGGTTCCTCGATCATGCAGGAGCGCACCCATGCCTTTGCGATGAAATCGCAGATGTGGCTGCTCGATCCGCGCCCCAATCTGGCGACCATGGTCGACATGGTCGAGAAAGGCTTCGAGCTGTCCGAAGCCTCGAACACCCCGGTGATGCTCGAGATGCGCGTGCGCAGCTGCCACATGACCGGCAGCTTCGTCGCCAAGGAGAACCGGCGCCCGGCGATGACCGTGGGCGATGCGGCCGAACGCCCCACGCGCGATCTTGACCGGATCGTGCTGCCGCCCGCAATCTTCCTGCACGAGATCGAGAAGGTGGAACGGCGCTGGCCCGCCGCACAGGCTTTCATCCGCGATAATCGGCTCAACGAGTGGTTCGGCCCCGAGCGCGACGAGATCGGCATCATCGTGCAGGGCGGTTTGTTCAACACGCTCAACCGCGCGCTCGAACTGGCCGGCCTGTCCGATACCTGGGGTGGCACGAAGCTGCCGGTCTATTGCCTCAACGCCGTCTATCCGCTGATCGTCGACGAGGTCACGCAATTCTGCGCTGGCAAGAAGGCCGTGCTGGTGCTCGAGGAAGGCCAGCCCGAATTCATCGAGCACGAGCTGAGCTCGATCCTGCGCCGCGCCGATCTCAACACGCGCATCGTCGGCAAGGAGGTGATGCCGCGCGCGGGCGAATATTCGGGTCAGGTGATCGGCGAGGGGCTGGCGCTTTTTCTGGAGCAGTGGGCGCCCGATCGCGCACCGACGCGCGCCCAGTCCATGCCTGCCGAGCCTGAGCTTGCCGCCAATGTTCCGGCGCGGCCCGCCGGCTTCTGCACCGGATGCCCCGAACGCCCGATCTTCTCGGCGATGAAGCTGGTTCAGCGCGAGCTGGGCCAGTTGCACGTTTCCGCCGATATCGGCTGCCACCTGTTCTCGATCCTGCCGCCCTTCCATATCGGCAACACCACCATGGGCTATGGTCTCGGCACCGCAGGGGCCTCGGCTTTCAAGCCCAATGGCAGCGGCAAGCGCGCTGTCGCCATCATGGGCGATGGTGGTTTCTGGCACAATGGCCTGACCTCGGGCATCGGCAATGCGGTGTTCAACCAGGACGATACCGTCACCATCGTCGTCGACAACGGCTATTCGGCCGCGACAGGCGGTCAGGACATCCTCTCCTCGCGCGCCGACAACGATATCCGCACGACCAAGCATCCGATCGAGAAGGCGGTGCGCGGCATGGGCGTGCGCTGGGCGCGGACGCTGACCCGCACCTATGACGTCGCCCGGATGCGCGACACGCTGCGCGAGGCGCTGACCACGCCGGAAAAGGGGCCCAAGGTCATCGTCGCCCAGTCCGAATGCATGCTCAACAAGCAGCGCCGCATCAAGCCGCAGCTCGCCAGGGCGGCGAGCGAGGGCAAGCGCGTGGTGCGCGAGCGATTCGGGGTCGATGCCGATACCTGTACCGGCGATCATGCCTGCATCCGGCTTTCGGGCTGCCCCTCGCTCAGCATCCGTCCCAATCCCGATCCGCTGCGCCAGCACCCGGTCACGCATATCGATAACAGCTGTGTCGGCTGCGGCAATTGCGGCGAGGTGGCGCATGCGGCCGTGCTCTGCCCCTCGTTCTGGAAGGCGACGGTGGTGACCAATCCGGGCTGGTGGGAGCGGAAGGCGGCCAAGCTGCGCGGCTGGATCATCGCGAAAATGCAGCGCCGTCACGAACGCGCGCTGGCAGCAAGGGCGTTCTGATGGACATTTTCAACCAGGGCCGCGACCGGATCACCATCGCCATTCTCGCGCTGGGGGGCGAGGGCGGCGGCGTGCTTGCCGAATGGGTGCAGGTGGTCGCGCGCGCCAACGGCTATGTCGCGCAGGGTACCTCGGTCCCCGGCGTGGCGCAGCGCACCGGCTCCACCGTCTATTATATCGAGCTGGTCCGCGTCGGATCGCCCGGCGACAACCGGCCCGACCCGGTGCTGGCGATGATGCCGGTGCCGGGCGATGTCGACATCGTCATCGCGTCCGAACTGATGGAGGCGGGGCGCGCCATCCTGCGCGGCTTTGTGAGCCAGGATCGCACGACGCTGATCGGATCGACCCACCGCGTCTATGCGATTTCGGAAAAGTCGGCGCTTGGCGACGGTACCGGTGCCAATGCCCGCATTCTCGATGCGGCAGAGCGGCGCGCGGCGCGGTTCATCGGCTTCGACATGGCGGCGGCGGCGCAGGGCGCGGGCAGCGTCATCAGCTCGGTCATGTTCGGCGCGCTCGCGGGAAGCGGCGCGCTGCCTTTCTCGCGCGAGGCATTCGAAGAGGCGGTGCGCCACGGCGGCAAGGCGGTTGCCGCCAATCTCAAGGGCTTTGCCTCGGGCTTCGAGGCGGCGGAAAAGGGTGTCGCAGCGTCGTCCGAGGTCCAGCAGGACCGGAAGCCCACCACCGCGGCGGGCCGCGCGCTGCACGAGCGCCTGTGCCGCACGCTGCCCGAACCGGCGCATGCGCTCGCCACCGAGGGCGTCGCGCGGCTGATGGACTATCAGGACGCGGCCTATGCCGAACTCTATCTCGACCGGGTCGAGCGGTTCGCTGCGCTGGACCCGGCGCTCGCGGCCCCCGCGGCACGCCACCTCGCGCTGTGGATGGCCTTCGAGGACCCGATCCGCGTCGCCGATCTCAAGATCCGCGCTGCGCGCAGCAGCCGCATTGCGCAGGAGGTGCGCGTCAGCGAGGGACAATTGCTGCGCGTCACCGAGTACATGCATCCGAGGTTACAGGAGGTGTGCGAAACGCTGCCGCGCGGTCTGGGCGCGCGCATCCTGAACAGCCCCGGCCTGCGTCGCCGACTGGAGCCGTTCTTCGCACGCGGACGCCATGTCGAGACGACCGGTCTGCGCTGGTTCCTCACCTTGCGCGGCCTCGCCGCAATGCGTCCGATGCGCCGGAAAAGCCTGCGCTATGCGGTGGAGCAGGCGCGGATCGAACGCTGGCTCGCGCTGGCCGAACGTGCCGCTGCGACCGATATCGCTGCCGGTGCCGAAATCCTGGCCTGCCAGGCGCTGGTCAAGGGCTATTCGGATACGTTCGAGCGCGGAATCGCCAATCTGGAAGCGGTGCTCGAGACGGCGGAGCGGCATCTGTTCGGGCGGCCCGACGCTGCAATGCAGATCGCCGCGCTGCGCGAGGCTGCGCTCAAGGATGAAGAGGGCAAGGCGCTGGGCTGCGCGATTGCCGAGGTTGCGCCCGCGCGCCTTGCATCCTGAGGCGCGCGGCGGGGATCCTGGCTATTCGATGCCGAAACTGGTGTCGATGATCCGCGCCGCAAGCGGGTCGCCGCTGCTATCGGTTTCCTCCGCGATCACCGCCTCGACCGGCGCGGACAGGCAATAGACCATCTCGCTGCCCGCGAGCTTGCGTTCCGCCGCTCCCCCGACCATGCGCGGCACGATCTGCAGCAGCAGCTTGGTGCCGAACCCCTCGGGATTGGGCGGCGCGTCGCTGACCGCCACCGGCAGGCCGCGCTCGTGCCAGACAAAGGTGAAGCGTCCGCCTTCGACATTCCAGCGCACGGCGACCTCGGCCTGATCCGAGGCGCCCAGCCCGTATTTCTGCGTGTTCGTCGCCAGTTCGTAGAGCGCCAGGCTCAGCTGCTGCGCCGCGACGGGATCGATCGACAGCGCCGGACCCGATATCGCGATGCGCGAGCCATAAGTGCTCTTGAGAACCTCCAGCCCAGTTTCGACCAGTTGCTCGAGCTCGGCCGATGACTTGTCGCTGCGCGCGATCGCACGGGTGGTATCGGCAAGCGCACGCACGCGCCCCAGAAACGCGTCGAGAAACTCCTGGGTCCGCTCGGTACCGCGCGCCGATTGCGTCGCCAGCGAATGCACCACCGCGAGCAGGTTGCCGCTGCGATGCACAGCCTCGCGCGCCTGCACCGCCAGCGCGGCGGTCGCCTTTTCGAGTTCGCGCGTCCGCTCCTGCACCTGCCGGTCGAGCGAGGCGAGCGTCGCCTTGTGCGCGGCGATCTCGTCACTCAGCGTCTGGTTCACTGCCGCCAGCGATGCGGGAGAGGGCAGGCGGATGATGTCCGGGATCAGCCGGAACAGCACCACCGCCGTGGTCATCGAGACGATGCCGGTGGCCAGCTTCACCCAGCCGGTCCACGGATAGATCGGAATCCACAGCGTGACGATGCCGAGCGCGTGGGTGAGTCCGCACAAAAGGATGAAAGACGCGAACAGCGCCACCAGCCCGCCATGCGGTACCTCGGTGCGCTGGCGCAGCACGCGCAGCAGCGCGATCGGGATGGCGGTATAGGACAGGAAGATCAGCAGGTCCGATCCCGCCCAGAGCAGCACCAGCCATGGCTCCCACAACAGGCACATGCCGTGCGGCATATAGCCACCATAATCCATGGTGTGATCCATCCGGCCCGCTCCTTGGTACGTCCATTCAGGCGATAGGCAGCCGCTCACTGCCCGCACCATCCTGTGATGCATAGGAGAACATTTGGCCACGGGACAGAAAATCCGGCGCCAGAAAATCCGGTGCACATTTTCGCTGTCAAGCAGGGCGATAGCCGACCCGTTCTGTGTGGCCTAGTCGGATCGAGATCAAATATAGTCGGTGTGCTATGTTGACGGTGCGACCGAATACATCTTCATTTTGAGGGCTTCTTCAAGTCCTCCTCAACGCTGGCTGTTCAAATAACAGACGAATGATGCAAAGCGGGCCCGGCAAGGTGTGTCACACCGCGAGATCGTCGGGACAAATCCGGCGCAATTGTAAAATCATGGACTAATGCCGCGCTTGGCGCAGCCAAAGCGCAAGACCAGCCTTTCATCATATTGCGATATACCGATATTTTGGTAACGATATCGTAACTCAGGTTAAGTTCGGCTCGCGCGACTCGGCGTGTCCGGTGTGTCGGGGGGCATCATGGCAAAACGCCTCTTGGCGCGCGAATATGAGCAAGTAGCTGATTTTCTTGCCGATCGTCATCCGGGCAAGACATCTTCCCTCCATAGTTCGCGTCACCATTCCGATCCTGCCACCCATCACGGACTCGCGGGGCCCTGACCGCTGAATTCCTTCGCTCGATGATGAAAACCGGGTCGCAACTGGTTACCAATCCGAACTTGGGGGGAATTTATGCAGTCGATCCGGAACCGCGGCGCAGACCGCGCGGAGCGTCGTGAGCGGGCTGTCCCGCAGCGGCTCGGGCTGTTCAGCACGACGGCACTGATCCCCGCGATCGCCGCGCTGGCGGGCGGCGCTCTGACGCTCGCCCCTGGGCAGGCGCAGGCACAGACTGTGGCGGCCTCCGGTGCGGTCACCAACGGCTTCGGCGAGAACTCGCTCTGCCTCGACGCTGCACTCGACCTTTGTCAAATCGATCTGGGCGAGGTCAACGACGCCCCGCCGCCGGTACTCGCCGATCTTGCCACGGGCTCGGCCGGCCGATCGCTGCTGATCGGTGGCGGCGACAATGGTTCGCAGTTCTTCACTGTCACTTCCGACGGTTATGAATTCAACAACGATTTCAACACCCAGAATCCGTTGGTTCTGAGCTTCCCGGTCACCATCGTCCGGGCGATTGGCAGTTCGTCTTTCCACCAGCAATCGATCAGTGAGACCGGCGGCTCACGCGTGTTGCGCAAGACCGGGTCGGAAACGCTTTTCCTTCTGGGCTTTGATAATACCTATTCCGGTGGGACCATCGTTTCCGAGGGCTTTCTCGGCTGGGACCGGGATCGCGCTTTCGGGATTGCCGGGACCGGCGTGACAATCGACAACGGCGCCGGCGTGAATTGGACTGGCAGCTTTGCTACCACGCGCGCGTTCACGCTCACCGGCGGCTTTGCGACTATGAGGGCTCAGAGCGGCGTGACGGGCACAGTGAACGGCACGATCTCGGGCCCGGGGGGCCTGACGGTCGGCGGTCCAGGCCTTGTCGCCCCCGGCACGATCGTGCTGGGGGGCAATAACACCTATCAAGGTGGCACTTCGATCGTCGGTGGTACGCTGATCGTAACCAACAACAACTCTCTGGGCACTTTGGCCAGCGGCACGACCGTTTCGGCCGGTGCCACCCTCGCGGTGCAGGGCGGGCTGACGGGGCTAAACGAAGGCATTGCCCTGAGCGGTACCGGGATGGGCGGCGCGGGCGCGCTGCGCAATCTGAGCGGCAACAACGTGCTGACCGGTGGTGTGACTGTAGCGGGCGCAGCGCTGATCACATCCGATGCCGGACTGCTCGATCTTGCAGGGCCCTTGCAGTCATCGGGGGCCTTCGGCCTGACTTTTGGCGGTGCCGGTTCGGTTTCGTTGCGGGGCCAGATCGTGGGCAGCATTTCCGGGCTGACCAAGACCGGCACCGGTACGCTGATCCTGGGCTCGGGCTTCAACCCCTCGGCCTATAACGCCGGCCTCGATCTGGCGCAGGGCACGGTTTCGGTGCGCACCAATCTGGGCGCTGGCTTCGGCACGATCCGCACCACCGGATCGGTCATCGATTATGCCCAGGACGTCAACATGGCGGCGCCGATCGAACTTAACAGCAATACCACCCAGTTGCAGGTGACGACCGGGACCGCCACCCAATCGGGCATCATTTCGGAAATCAATGGCGCGCGTCCGATCGAGAAGATCGGTGCTGGCACGCTGATCCTTACCAACACCAACATCTATGCCGGTGGAACGATCATCAACGGTGGGGCCTTGCAGATCGGCAATGGCGGCACGACCGGCACCCTGGGGTCGGGCACGGTCACGATCAACGGCGCGCAGCTGATATTCAACCGGTCAGACGACATCACGGTCGCCAATGACATCACCAGTTCGGGCACGCTGATCAAAAGGGGCGGCGGCACGGTCACTCTTACCGGCGCCAAGGGCTATTCGAACACCTTCGTGGAAGCGGGCACGCTCGCGCTGCGCGGCACCTCCCCCCTTTCCGGCGGCGGCGTGCTCCAGCTCACGGGCGGCACGCTGGACATGGGCGTGGATGGCGTGCTTTCGAATGCCACCCATTCCGGCGGAACGCTGGCCTTGAACGGCAGGACCCTGATCCTGACGACCGGCAACTACAACGCCTCGGGCGGTTCGCTGACCGGCGGCGGAACCATCCAGTTCGCAGGCAACAGCCGCGGCCTGCTCATCACCGGCGCGACCTCGATCGACGCCGGAACGACGATCTTGTCGAGCGGCTTCAACAACAGGGTCGATATCGGCAGTCTGGGGGCCGATTATACGCTGGCCGCAGCCATCACCGGATCGGGTGCGGCCAACAATCTGGGCAGCATGTCGGTCATCCTGGGCAATACAGGTTTCCGCACGACGCTGTCCGGCAACAGCAGCTATGCGGCGGGCACTTCGCTCAACAGTGGTACGCTGGTCGTGGCCAGCGATACGGCGCTCGGCACCGGCGCGCTGACCATGGCGGCCAATACCGTGCTGGAATCCGGCGGCACCGGCAACCGGACGCTCGCCAATGCGATCACGCTGAATGGCGCGGGGATCAGCATCGCCAATCCCAGCACCACCAACACCTTCACGCTCGGCGGCGTGATCGGGGGGTCGAACGGCTTTGCCAAGACCGGCGCGGGCACGCTGATCCTCACCGGAAACAACAGCCTGTCGGGCAATATCGCGTTGAATGCTGGAACGCTGCAGCTCGGGTCCGGCGCCTTGGCCGGCTCGCTGGGCAGCACAGGCGTCGTGATGGCGAACGGCACCAGCCTGGTGTTCGACAGCAGCGCTAGCCAGAATTTCAGCAATGCGATCTCGGGCGCGGGTTCGCTCAGCAAGCGCGGCAGCGGCACCCTCACGCTCAGCGGCAACAACAGCTTCAGCGGAGCGGTGTCGCTCGACGGCGGTGCACTGCAGCTGACCGGCGGATCGTCGATCGGGGACACGGCCGCGCTGAGCATGGCCACGAGCACCCTTCTCGGCGTTGGCAGCAGCGAGACGATCGGGTCCCTGGCGGGCAATGGCACGGTTTTTCTGCAGGCCAGCTCGGTTCTGACCACGGGGGGCAACAACAATTCGACCACGTTCGCCGGCAGCCTGACCGGGCTCGGCGGACTGACCAAGACGGGGTCCGGCACCTTCACCCTTACCGGCACCAGCAACTTTGTGGGCACCACCACGATCAGCGGCGGCACGCTGCAGATCGGCAACGCCACGACCACCGGCACGATCATTGGCGGGCCGATCGTCAACAATGCCAGCCTGGTGTTCAATCGGTCCGACAATATCGACAGCAGCGTCGCTATCAGCGGTACGGGTTCGCTCACAAAGCAGGGTCTGGGCACGCTGACGCTGCTCAGCACCAACAGCTATGCAGGCGGCACCACGATTTCGGCAGGTATCCTGCAGCTGGGATCGGGTTCGACCACGGGATCGCTTGGCACGGGCGGGGTAACGATCAGCACCAACGGGACGCTGCGGTCGAACAGCAGTGCCAGCCAGACGATTGCAGGCGCGCTGGCGGGCAGTGGCTCACTGGTGCAGCAAGGCACGGGAACCACGATCCTCGGCGCTGCAGCCAATGGCTATTCTGGTACCGCCCAGATCTTCGCGGGCACGCTGCAGCTTGGCAACCTCACCGCGCTCGGCACGGGCGCAGTGGAGTTGCGCGGTGGTTCGTTGCACCTCGCGAACGCGGGCGTCTATACCAACAATATCAACGCCTTCACGGCGGACGGCAATGTCCTATCAACCCTCGCGGGCAGCCAGGTCACCCTGACGGGCCAGTTCGGCGGGGCGGGAACGCTGCGGCTGGCACCGGGCACAGGCAGCACGCTCGACATTGCCGCGGCGACGGGCACCGCAGGTGCTTCCACGCGCATCATCGTGCAGAGCGGCACGGTGCGCTCGCAAAGCGGCATCCTGGGCCAGATACTCGGCCTGGACGCTACGCAGACGCAAGTCGATGCCGGTGCGACCCTCAATTTCAACACCCGCCTGTCGACGATCAGCAACCTTTCGGGCGCGGGCACGATCCTCAATGACGGCAGCACGACCACGCTGCGCAACGGCACATTTTCCGGCGCTTTCGGCGGAACGCAGTCACTTGCGACGACGGGCAATATCAGCCTTTCGGGCAGCAGCAGCTATACCGGCACCACCACCGTGCAGTCTGGCACGCTGACGATTGGCAGCGATTCTGCGCTGGGCGACGGCGGGGTCGGTACTACCACCGTCAACAGCGGCGCGACCCTGCAGTTCAGCGGAACGCCGCTGAACATCGGCGAGGCGCTGACCATCAGCGGCACCGGCAACGGTGGCATCGGCGCGATCCGCGTCGCCCCGGCTGGCGTTTCGGGCAACGAATCCACGGTTCTCACCGGCGGAGTCACCCTCGCTGCTGACTCGACGATCTCGGTCGCCGATCGTATCGCTTTGACCATCACTTTGAGCGGCATCGCCTTGGGCGGATCCACGCTGACCTTCGCGAACGAAGGAACCGGCAATTCCTCCATCTTTGTGAACAGGGCGATCACGGGCACTGGTGGCGTGACCAAGACCGGCGCTGGTGTGCTCACTCTCAACGGTGTCAACACTTTCGCCGGTCCTCTGACGATCAACGGCGGAACCGTGGCCCTGAACAACGAATTGGCGCTGGCCGATACGGTTGCGGTGACAGTCGGCAGCGGCTCGATCCTGGATGTTCTCGCTACCGAAACCATCGGATCACTGACGGGCAGCGGCCGGGTGATCTTGCGCAACACCGCCACTTTGACGGTAGGTGGCAACAACACGTCGACCACCTATGCAGGGACAGGGGCAGACGGTATCGTCGGCACTGGCAACCTGGCCAAGATCGGCACGGGCACCTTAACCCTGACCGGTTCCAGCAGCTTTGGCGGCACAACCACGATCAGCGGCGGCACGCTTGCGCTGCAGGGCGGGGCGGCGCTGTCCGATACCGGGCAGGTCTTTGTCGATGCCCTGGGCACCTTGCGGGTCGAGGCGGGCGAGACCATCGGCGGCATTGGCGGCCCGGGCAGCATCGTGCTGGCGACCAGCGGCCCGCTGGTCGTCAACGCGCAGCAGAACCTGACTTTCGGCGGGGTCATCTCGCAATCAGGTGTGGGCGTCATCGGCAGCTTCACCAATCGCGGCCCGGCGACGCAGACGATCACGGCGGCGCAGACCTTTACCGGGCAGACCTCGGTCGAAGCCGGCCAGTTGGCGCTGACCGGCTCCGGCGCGCTGGCGTCCACCTCGATCAGCACCAGCACAGGGGCCAGGCTCACCACCGATGGCGGCGCGCTGGCTTCTAACGCGGTGATCAGCCATGCGGGCATCCTGACGCTGAGCGGATCGGAAACGATCGGCTCTATCTCGGGCACGGGCGCGATCAGCCTTTTCAATGCAACGCTCTCCACCGGCAACGCCAGCGATGCGACATTGTCCGGCATCATCAGCGGCACCAACGGCGCGCTGATCAAGACCGGTACCGGCACGCTGACGCTGTCTGGCGCGAACACCTATAACGGCGGAACCACGATTTCCGCCGGTACGCTGGTGTTGAACCAGGTTGCGGGTGGCACCATCGGTGCGGCGGGCACCAGCCAGATCACTATCGCGTCGGGCGGCAATCTGCTGTCCAATGTTACCGGCACGCTGGCCAACCGGTTCTTCATCTCGTCCTCCACCGATGCCAGCATCGGCGCGGCATCGGGCACGACGCTGACCCTGACCGGCGACCAGTTCGTGACGGCTCCCCCCTTCACGCTGACCTTCGGCTCGTCCTCGGCTACGGGGACGATCGATCTTGCCATGCCGTCGGGCGTGACGATCGGCGCAGGCATGCGCGCAAATATCGCCGGGGGAACGGTGCGGACCAGCAACGCCTTCGGTGCGAGCGTCCTCAGCCTCGCAAGCGGAGGCACCACAATCGGTAACGGCGCGACCTCGGCCACGCTCGATGTCAACGGTGTCAGCTTCAATCTCGTCAACCTTGGCGGCAATGCATCGGGCACGCTGACCAATCTCGGGTCGCAAGCCGCCACCACGACGATCAACAGCACGTCCGCATCGACCTTCGCCGGGACGATCACCAACGGTACCTCTGCCCTCAACCTCACCAAGTTCGGCAATGCCACGCTGACCCTGACGGGCAGTAACAGCTATAGCGGCATCACCAACATCCTGCGCGGCACGCTGCAGATCGGGGACGGCGGCACGACGGGCAGCCTGGGCACGGGCAATGTTACGCTCGATGCACTCGGCAACCTGACGTTCAATCGCTCGAACGACCTCATTGCCAGCAATGCCATTTCCGGCGCAGGCACACTGACCAAGCTGGGTACGGGCACGCTGTCGCTGACCGGCGCGAACCTGCTGAGCGGCGCTGTGAGTGTGACGGCGGGTACGCTGCAGATCGGCAATGGCGGCACCACCGGATCGATCGGTACCGGCGCTGTCACCAACAACGCGACGCTGGCGATCAACCTGGCCAGCGACATCACGCTGGCACAACTCATCACCGGAACCGGTGCTCTGCGCAAGCTGGGCAGCGGGGTGGCTACGGTCACCACCAACCTCTCGCTGGGATCGGCGACGGTCGAGGCGGGTACGCTGGCGCTGTCCGGTTCCAACACCTTCACCAATGGCATCACGGTGGCAGGCGGCACGCTTCGCCTGCTCAGTGCCAATGCGGCAGGCGGTGCAACCGGTGTCATTCGCACCACCGGATCGGTGGTCGATTATGCCGACGGCATCGACATGGCGACGCCGATCACGCTCGCCTCGAACACCACGCAGCTGCAGGTCCTCACCGGATCGGCTACGCAATCGGGCGTGATCTCCGAACAGGATGGCGCGCGGCCGCTCGAGAAGATCGGCGCGGGCACGCTGACGCTGTCGGGCGCGAACACTTATTCTGGCGGCACCACGATCAGCGCGGGTCGCCTCAATGTTGCGTCCGATGGCAATCTGGGCGCTACCGCCGGCGGAATCACGCTGGGCAGCGCGACACTCGGCACCACCGCAACCTTCGGCTCGGCGCGCGGCGTCACGCTGACCGGCGCTGCGACACTGGATGTCGCAAGCGCGACGGCGCTGACCCTGACGGGCGCAGTTTCCGGTACGGGCAGCCTGACCAAGACCGGCCTGGGGCAACTGTTCATCAGCGGCAACAATAACTATTCCGGTACGACGACCGTGAGCGGCGGCGTGCTTGTCGTCGGGACCGGCGGCACGACGGGCTCGGTCGGTACCGGAAATCTGATCAACGGTGCGACGGTGCGCTTCAACCGCTCCAACGACTTCACCGTGGCCAACGCCATCTCGGGTGCAGGCAATCTGGTGAAGGAGGGCAGCGGCACGCTCACACTGGCCGGCGCGAACAACTTCACCGGCGGGCTCTTCATCAGCGCGGGGAATCTGGTTCTGGCCAGCGCCACGGGCGGCGCGATCAACGCCGCCGGGACCGGCGGTATCATCATGTCGGGCAACACCACGTTGCAAGCCAGCGTCTCCGGCTCTCTAAGCAACAATGTCACATTCGGCAATGGCAGTGCCACGGTGGCTGCGGCCACCGGAACGACGCTGCGGCTGGCGTCGAACGCGCTGTCCTTCGAGGCAGGCGCCGGTTCACCGCTCAATTTCGGCACGGCCAGCGCGACGGGGACGATCGAGCTGGCACCGGTCACGGTGTCCGTGGGCGCGCAGGTCAACCCGATCAATATCAACGGCGGCACGCTGCGGCTTGCCAGTACCGGCGCTTACACGCTGCTGAACGGCGCCAATGGCGTGTTCCTGAATGGCGCGACGCTGGGCGCGGATGTGGCGGGCACGCTCACCAAGGTGCTGACCATTGGCACGACCGGCGGCACCATCGACGTCGCGGCGGCATCGCTCACCCTGCAGGGGGCCAATGCCTATAACGGTGTGCTGACCAAGACGGGCACGGGCGAATTGCGTCTGACGGGCGCGGCCACGGGCAGCAGTGCGGTGCAGCTCAACGCGGGCAGCCTGGCGCTACTGGCCAGCAATGCGGGCTGGGGCACCGGCACACTGCAGATGGCGACGGGCACCACCTTGCGGCTGGGCCTGCCCAGCCCTGCGACCCTGGCGAACAACATCGTGCTGGGCGAGGGGGCAGGGGCGACGATCATCGCTTCGTCGGCCACCTTCTCAGGCGCGCTGTCGGGCGGCGCGCTGACCATCGCGTCGGGCCTCGGTGCGGACGGCCCCAGCGTCGTGCGCCTCACCGGCACCAACATTTATGGTGCAACGACCATCGGCGCGGGCAATACGCTGCTGATCGGCACGGTCGGCAACAACGGCACGCTGGGCACCGGCAATGTCACCGTCAATACCGGTGCGACGCTGCGCTTCGAGGGCAACAACAACACGGTCGGCAATGTGATTTCCGGTGCCGGCCGGCTAGTGCGCGACGGACTGGGCACGACCACGCTGACCGCCGCGAACAGCTATGCCGGCGGTACGGTGATTTCCGGCGGCGGTATAGAGATCGGCAATGTAGGCGCGCTGGGCACCGGCGGGCTCACCCTGTCCGGCACCTCCAGCCTGACGACCTCGGCGGGTGTCTCGGCGACGGTTACCGGAGTGACGATCGGCAATTTCGCCAATTCCAGCATTTCTGCGGCCTCCGGGCAGACGCTGTCGCTGGGCGGCACGCTGGACTTCAGCAATTTTGCCAATTCGCTGGTCTTCGGCACGCTGAGCAAGACCGGCACCGTCCAGATCGGATTTGCCCCGGCAACCGGCCCGGCGACAAACGCATCCGTGCGGATCGATGCCGGAACCCTGCGCCTGGGCTCGGCATCGGATGCTTTCCTGCTGCGTTTGGGCGGCGGCATGACCATCGGGTCGACCGGCGGAGTGTTCTTGGGCCTTATCGGTACGCTTGATCTCAACGGGTTTGCCGGCGGCGGCGTCAACCTCAACGGTCTGGGCGCGATTACCAACTCCTCGGCAACGCTCGCGCAGTTCGAGGCCCTACAGAATGCGGCCTCGACCTTTGCCGGCACCATCGGCGGTGGCACGGGCGCGATCTCGTTGGTCAAGAGCGGCACCGGCGCGCTGACGCTGACCGGCGCGAACAGCTATACCGGCACCACCAGCATCACCGGCGGCAG
>NZ_LSIS01000015.1:0-560 GCF_001556365.1 Blastomonas sp. CCH1-A6
TCATCTGCGTTGGCAAGCTCAAGCAGCACGTCGGCATGGCAGTCCTTGCCAGCGCACCAGCAAGCCAGGTTCTTGCCCCGCAACGGCTCAAGGTCGTCGGGATAGCCGCAGGCAGCGCGCATCTCTGGATCGGAAAGCATCTGCCGAAAGAAGCCAACGCATCCTTCAAGATCGAGCGCAGCCCGGCCCATAGGACCGCCACCAATCACGAACGGGTTGCCCCATTTAGTCGTGCGATCGACCTTCACCGTGTTCGGCGGCATCCGCCAGCCTTTGGTGCGGCGCAGTTGAACCCGGCGCGGCTTATCCTGTTCGGTCATGTGGGGGGGCCTTTCGGTTGGTGGCGATAATACAGCGGCGAACCATCATCGCGGGCCATGTGGGGCGGGATGTCGTCGGTCAGGCACGCGGGCAAATAGCGGTTGCTGATCGCGCCGCAGTGAAAGCATCCGACATTACCGCTGCAATAGGTGCGCTGAATGAAGCCGTCGGCGCAGATGGTTTCACGCTCGCGATAAGACTGGCAACGCGGCTTATCCTGTTCGGTCATGACGCACTCC
>NZ_LSIS01000155.1:0-543 GCF_001556365.1 Blastomonas sp. CCH1-A6
ATCCCGATTAATGGGAAATTTTCCCAATAGTCAGCATTCATTCATGTTCTGCGCAGGCCTGAAAAAGGCTAAACCGCTGGAATAGCGTGTCTTTTTCAGTTTGGCACGGCGTGTGCCGAGTATCTGGCATCTCCGGACACACCGACCGGAACCACCAGATACTCACGAAAGGACACCGCCATGACCCTCTTCTCGAACGCCCAGAGCCAGATCGCCGCCGTCGCTCTCGCCATCCTGACCTCCAGCCTGTTCATCGCCGCCAGCGTCGCTCCCGGCGTCGTCGCCTGATCTCCAGCCCCTTGCTCATCTCGAAATCGAAAGGACCTTACCCATGAACATTCTCGCCACCGCACTCGCCACCATCTGCTCGGTCATCCTCGTCGCCACCAGCGTCGGCCCCGGCATCATCGTCTGATCCGCATCGCTTCCAGACCGTCTCGAACACAGGGAACCACCATCATGAACGTCATCGCTTCCGCCCTCGCCGCCATCACCTCGGTCGTCTTCATCGCTGCCAGCATCGGCCCCGGCGTCATCGTCTGA
>NZ_LSIS01000156.1:0-1222 GCF_001556365.1 Blastomonas sp. CCH1-A6
CGGAGCGCGTTGTTGAGCCGCGCCGTGGTGGCGACCAGCTCGGCCGGCGTGGCGCTGTCGAGATCGGGGCCACGGAAACGCGCGGTCCTCTGAAAGCTGCCGTCCTTGTTGAGAACGACGCCTTCGCCGACCAGCGCCGCCCAGGGCAGGAAGTCGGCCAGATGCGCGGCCTTGCTGCGATATTCGCGCAGGCTCATCATGGCCGCATCCACGCCGGATAGCGGAGGTGCCGGCGGGCCACGTCCACGAACTGCGGATCGCGGCGCGCGGCCCACACCGAGAGCGCATGGCCGATCGCCCAAATCGCCAGCCCGGCGATCCAGAGGCGCAGGCCGAGGCCGATCGCACCGGCGAGCGTGCCGTTGACGATCGCCAGCGAGCGCGGGGCGCCGCCGAGAAGAATCGGCTCGGTCAGCGCCCGGTGAACCGGGGCGAAATAGCCGGCGATCGGCTCGACGGGATCGGCCGCGCCGGTCATGCGATCAGCGCCCCGCCGCCGAACGAGAAGAACGACAAAAAGAAACTCGACGCGGCGAAGGCGATCGACAGGCCGAAGACGATCTGGATCAGCCGGCGAAAGCCGCCCGAGGTGTCGCCGAAGGCCAAGGTGAGGCCCGTCACGATGATGATGATGACCGCGATGATCTTCGCGACCGGCCCCTCGATGCTTTCGAGGATGGATTGCAGCGGGGCTTCCCACGGCATCGACGATCCGCCCGCGTGGGCGGGCGCCGAGATGGTGAGCGCGATGACGCTGGCGGTGGCGGCGAGCATGGCGCGGCGTGCGCCATGCCGAAGGGCATGGATCATGGTGCGTCTCCGAGGTTTGGGGGTGCGAGGGGGGTCAGGCGGTAATCGCCGGTCGCGGCGTCGATCCCCTCGACGCGGGCCAGCTCGGCGAGGCGGCGGCCGTGCCCGTCGCGGACCAGCACGGCGATCAGGTCGATGGTCTCGGCGAGCAGCGCGCGGGGGACCGTGACGACGGCCTCCTGAATGAGCTGCTCCATGCGCCGGAGCGCGCCGAGCGCGGTGCCGGCATGGATGGTGCCGACGCCGCCTGGGTGTCCGGTCCCCCAGGCTTTGAGGAGGTCGAGCGCCTCGGCGCCGCGCACCTCGCCGATGGGGATGCGATCAGGGCGCAGGCGCAGGCTGGACCGCACGAGATCGGACAGCGTGACGACGCCATCCTTGGTCCGCATAGCGACGAGGTTCGGCGCGGCGC
>NZ_LSIS01000157.1:0-19669 GCF_001556365.1 Blastomonas sp. CCH1-A6
GGCGGGTGGGCGCGCCCGCGACAAAGGTGAACAGCTCGCGCGTTTCGCCCGTCGTCCGCCGCCATTCGGCGCCGAGGCGCAGTTCGCCCGCACTGCCCAGCGAAGGGCGGATTTCGGCGCGCGCACCTATGCCGGTCGAAGGGGTGTTGTACTGGTCCAGGCTTTGCGTGACGGTACGGCGGTCGGCGCTGATCGCACCGAAGCTGCTCTCGAAGCGGCGCATCTGCACATAGGCGAGCGCCGACCAGGGCAGGTTGCCGCGCCCGACCAGCCTCAGGCTGGCGTCGGCGCCGTCGTTGCGGTTGTCGCTGAAGGCGAAGCCGCGCTCGCGCTCGTCGGTGAAGACGCGTCCACTGGCCTGCAGTTCGGTGCTGGCATCGAGCGGGGCGACGAAGCGCAGGTTGACACCCAGCTGCTCATAGGGAGCTGGGCGGTCTACCGGGCCGCGCTGGCGCGCTATCACCGGGGTGAAGCCGTCGCCGCGAGCATATTGCGCGGAGATCGTCAGCCCCCCCTGCCCGAGCGCCTGCGTCGTGCCGATGCTCGCCTCGAGCGACTGGCGGCTGCCATAGGCAAGGTCGGAATAGACATTCGACTGGCCGGGCGCGATCCCCGAGCTGTCGAGCTCAATCGTTCCGGCGAGCGCGCCGGGGCCATCGCCGCCAGTGCCGCCGCCGCGCCGCACGCGCACGCTGGCGAGGTTGATGGCGTCATAGCCGGGAAAGCTGATCCAGCCGCCGAACGGATCGCTCTGCGGTACGCCGTCGAGCAGCATCAGCACACGGCTTGAGGCGTTGCCGCCGAGCCCGCGCAGCGTCACCCCCTGGCTGGTCGGATTGGCGCTGCGCGCATCCGATCGACGGAACTGCTGCAGCCCAGGCACCAGCCTGAGCGCGTTTTCGAGCCGCTGGCTGGGTTCGTTGGCCAGCATGTCGGGCGAGATGGTGGTGACGCTATAGGCGCGGTCGCCGATCGGCGCATCGAGAGGGCGCCCGACCACCGTGATCGGCGCATCAGGCCAGCTGATCGTATCGCCCTGCGGCTGGGCCTCCTGCGCATGCGCTGGGGCAGATGCGAGTGCCGCCAGTCCGACGCCGCAGACCAGATGGAGGATGGCAACCTTCACGCGGGCTTCACCCTTTCCGGATGGGCAGCGGCAAAGGCCGGGATCGCCTGCAGCGCGGCATCGATCCGCGTCAGGCGCGGATAGGGTGCCATGTCGAGTTCGAACCGCCTGGCATTGGCGACCTGCGGCACCAGACACACATCGGTTAGATCGGGTGCATCACCGCCGAACACGCCGGTTTCGGGTGCCATCTTTTCCAGCGCGGCGAAGCCCTCGGCAATCCAGTGGCGGTACCACGCATCGACCGCCGCCTGGTCCTGGCCCATCTCGTTCTTGAGATAATGCAGCATCCTCAGGTTGTTGACCGGGTGGATGTCCGCGATGATCACCATGGCGCGCGCGAGTGTGGCGGCGCGCGCGACCGGATCGGCGGGGATCAGGCGCGGCTCGGGGCGCGTCGCATCGAGATAGTCGATGATCGCCAGTGACTGGGTCAGGTCCTGCCCGTCGATATGGAGCATCGGCACCAGCCCCTGCGGGTTGCGCGCGACATAATCGGGAGCCTTTTGCTGGCGGGCCAGCAAGTCGGTCGGCACTGCCCGATAGGCGATCCGCTTGAGATTCAGCACGATGCGGACGCGGTAACTGGCAGACGAGCGCCAGTAATCGAACAGAATGGTGTCGGACATGCGCGAGGCTCCTCGAGGTCGGTTGGCCGGGCCGCGCACCATATGGCGGCAGGATAGCGATGCAAGGCTTGTTTCCCTTTCGCGGAGCGTTAAGCCTTGCGCGATGACCGCCCTGCCCGATCTCGTGCTGTTCGCCAAATATCCGGTGCCGGGCTATGCCAAGACGCGGCTGATTCCTGCTCTGGGCGCGGTAGGAGCGGCAACAGTCCATCGTCACCTCGCAGGGCGGACCGTCCATATCCTGTTGCAGGCGGGAGCGCCCGTGGAAGTGCGTTTTGCCGGGGCTGATGAAACTCAATTCCGCGATTGGCTCGGCGATGGGGTCCTGCTGATCGAGCAGGTGGAGGGCGGGCTTTCCGAGCGGTTGATCGATGCCGCACGCGACCATCCGCACATCTTCTTCGGCGCAGACACGCCGGATCTGGATGTAGCGACTGTCGCATCCGCCATGGCGGCGCTGGAAAGCCATGATGTCGTGATCGGCCCCGCAGAGGACGGTGGCTATTATCTCATCGGAATGCAGAGCGCTCACCCCGAATTGCTGGTCGATATGCCGTGGAGCACCGAAGCCGTGCTGCCCGAGACCTTGCGACGGTGCGATGCTCTCGGCCTTGGCGTGGCCCTGCTGCCCACGCTCGCCGATTGCGACCGGCCCGAGGACCTGGCGCGCTGGCCGTATCTCGCGGAGCCTGGCCAATGCGCGTGACGCTGATGATCCCGGCGTTGAACGAGGCCAAGGCCCTGCCGGCAACGATCGCCAATGTCGCCGCGCTCGATCCGCAGCCCGACGAGATCCTGCTTGTCGATGGCGGCAGCGAGGACGAAACGGTTGCACTGGCGAGAGCGGCAGGCTGGCGAACCGAGCTTTCGCCGACGCGCGGACGCGGCCCGCAGATCAATTTCGGGGTGGAACAGGCCGGCGGCGATCTCGTGTGCATCCTGCACGCCGACAGTCTGCTACCGCCCGATGCGATCACGCACATTCGCCGGGTGCTGGCAGACCGCCGAATCGCGCTGGCCACCTTCCTGCCGATCATCCGGGGCGAAAAGACGCGCTGGTTCACCACCGCGCACAACTGGTGGAAGACCTATTATCCCATCGTCACCCACCCCCACCTGTTCGTGCGCGGTGTCCGGCTGCTGTTCGGCGACCATGCGATGTTCTTCCGCCGCACCGATTATCTGCGCATAGGGGGAATTCCGGCGGACGCCACGATCATGGAGGAGGCCGATCTGTGCATCGGCTTTGCGCGACTCGGCAAGCTGAGGATGACACGCAAGCCGGTCATCACATCCGACCGCCGCATTGCAGCATGGGGGCCCCTGAAAGCCAATTTTATTTATCTCAAGGTCGGCCTCGCCTGGACCTTCGGCATGCGGCACCGACTCAAGGACATGTACCCGGACGTCCGATAAAAGCGGCATTTTGAGGATATTCGGCAGTCTCGACCTATCGCAAACTTTCGCCACCGTTATGGTGCGATATGGCCATTTCGCACTTGCAACATACGCCTGATTGTGCCATCTGATCGTTGAACGCAAAAACTCCTTATGGGGAATATCAAAATGAAAATGTTCAAAGCCACTGTGGCCGCGATCGCTCTGACCACCATGGTCGGCGCACCGGTCCTCGCTCAGGCTGCCGGTCGTGTGGCCGCAGCGTCGAGCGAAGAGAGCGAAGCTGAAGGCAGCACCGGAATCATCATCGGTGTCGTCGCTGCTGCGGCCGTCATCGGCGGCATCATCGTCATCGCTGACGACGACGAGCCGAACAGCCCCTGATTTCATCAGGCGCACGCTAAACGGAAAAGGGCGGCTCCCAAGGGCCGCCCTTTTTTGTTGTGTCGAGCAGGGGCGTACCGTTTGATTGCCTGAGGGTGGCCAATGCCGAAGGGTCCGGGTCGGCATGGGAAAGGCGATAAGGGCACGCAGCAGCCTTGGCGCATCAGGCCCTGAAATTGCCACTCTTGCGGGTGATGCAGCCACTGCTTACCGGTTTTTTAACCGGGACGCGACTAGAGCAGGCCTCTATGGTTCGCCGCTTTGCACCGCCGGGCCGACCACGATCGGGGATTGAGCATGCTGTCCGAAAAGAAGCCTGAAGTTTGCGTTCTGGGACTGGGCTATATCGGCCTGCCCACAGCAGCGATCATCGCGCGCTCGGGCTGCCGGGTGCTCGGCGTCGATGTGTCCGAACATGTCGTCAGCACCATTGCCGAGGGCCGAATCCATATCGAGGAAGTCGATCTGGACGGCCTGGTCCAGGGCGTGGTCGCGCGCGGCATGCTGCGCACCTCGCTCCAGGTCGAGCCGTCGGACGTGTTCGTCATCGCGGTGCCGACCCCATTCGACGACAAGCATGCCCCCGATATCAGCTATGTGCTCCAGGCCGCGAGCAGCATCGCCGCGGTGCTGAAGGCCGGGGACTGCATCATCCTCGAATCGACCTCGCCCGTCGGCACCACCGAGGAAATGCGCGACCTGATCGCCAAGCTGCGCCCCGATCTGAAAGTACCGGGCCTGACCAGCGACATTCCCGATATCGCCATCGCATATTGCCCCGAGCGCGTGCTGCCCGGCCGCATTCTCGAGGAACTGACCAACAACGATCGCTCGATCGGTGGCATCACCCCCCGCTGCGCGCGCAAGGCGCTGACCTTCTACCGTCGCTTCGTGCGCGGCGAATGCATCACCACCGATGCACGCTCGGCCGAAATGACCAAGCTGGTCGAAAACGCCTATCGCGACGTCAACATCGCCTTTGCCAACGAGCTGTCGATCGTCGCCGATCGCATGGGGCTCGACGTGTGGGAAGTGATCCGCCTCGCCAACCGGCACCCGCGCGTCAACATCCTGCAGCCCGGCCCCGGCGTCGGCGGCCATTGCATCGCGGTCGACCCCTGGTTCATCATCCATGGCGCTCCAGATGAAACCCCGCTGATCCGCACCGCCCGCTGGGTCAATGACGGCAAGGTCGATCATGTGCTCGGCAAGGCGGGCGCGCTGATCGAGGCCAATCCGGATGCGAAGGTCGCCTGCCTGGGCCTGGCGTTCAAGGCCAATATCGACGACTTCCGCGAGAGCCCCGCGAACAAGGTCGCGCTGGCGCTGGCGCAGAAATTCGGCGCACGGATCCGCATCGTCGAACCCTATGCGCAGACGCTGCCACCCGCCTATGACGGGCTGGGCGCCAGCTTGATCGATGTCGACGATGCAATCGAAAGCTGCGACCTGTTCATCGTGCTGGTCGACCATGACGTGTTCAAGTCGATCCCGCTCGCCGAACGCGCGGGCAAGATCGTCTACGACACGCGCGGAATCTGGCCCGACCAGCCTGCCTCGCCCGAGCGTCCGAGCGGCCATTTGCGTCTCGCCGGCTGATCGGGCAGACCAAATCCCATGACCATCATCGTCACCGGAGCCGCCGGGTTTATCGGCCATGCCCTGACGCGCGCGCAGATGCAGCGCGGCGAGCATGTCGTCGGCATCGACAATCTCAATGCCTATTACGATCCCGCGCTCAAGCATGCGCGACTGGCCGACTTGGGCACGATCAACGCGGGACATTTCGATTTTCTCGAGCTGGATTTCGCCGATCATGGCGCGCTCGAGGCCGCGATTGCGCCCTATAAGCTGACGACCATCGTGCATCTCGGCGCGCAGGCGGGGGTTCGCTACAGCATCGACAATCCGCGCGCCTATGTGCAGTCGAACCTGGTCGGGCATCTCAACCTGCTGGAAGTCGCCCGGCACAGGCAGGTCCGCCAGTTCGTCTATGCCTCGTCCTCGTCGGTCTATGGCAACAGCGATACCGTGCCGTTCAGCGTCGATTCCCGTGTCGACCACCCGATCTCGCTCTATGCCGCCACCAAGAAGGCGGACGAGCTGATGAGCGAGACCTATGCGCATCTCTATCGCCTGCCGATGACGGGGCTGCGCTTCTTCACCGTCTACGGGCCCTGGGGCCGGCCCGACATGGCGCTGTGGAAGTTCACCAGCGCGATCCTGCAGGGCCAGCCGATCGACGTGTACAACCATGGCGATATGCGCCGCGACTTCACCTATATCGACGATATCATCGCCGGCGTGCTCGCCGTGATCGACCGCCCGCCGGCCGATGACGGCGCGGTCAAGCCCGGCGGGAGCGTCTCGCCGCACCGCCTCTACAATATCGGCAACAACCAGCCCGAGCCGCTGGGCCGGATGATCGACGTGATCGAGGCTGCGTGCGGCAGACCAGCGATCCGCAACCTGCTGCCGATGCAGCCGGGCGATGTCTACCAGACCTATGCCGATATCAGCGCGATCCAGGGCGATCTGGGATACGCACCGACCACCGGAATCGATATTGGCATTCCCCGCTTCGTCGACTGGTACCGAAGCTATACCGGCAGCTGACTTGCCGCCGCCGCCCAAGCACCGTAACCCTGTCGTCGTACCGGACGAAGCTCCGGCAAGGCAGGAGACCAAGCGACATGCTCATCATCGAAGGCTGGCTGCAGTTCGCACCGGGTGAAATCGACAAGTTTGCCGAGGCCGCCAGGCAGATGGTCGAGGCGACGCGGCAGGAAGAAGGCTGCCTGCATTATGCCTTTGCCCGCGACATGAACGATCCCGACATCATCCGCATCTCCGAACGCTGGGTCGACGAAGCCGCGCTGGAAGCCCATTTCGCCTCACCGCACATGGCCGCCTTCGGTGCGGGGCTCGCGCAGGTTGAACGGCTGGGATCGGACGTGCGGCTCTATGACGGCGAAGAAGTCCGCCGCATCATGTAGGGCTTGCGGCCCCTGCCCAGCTCCACCATATCGCGGGCCATGAGCAAGGATAGCAGCAGCATGCCCGTATGGCATGGAACCACCATCGTCGGCATTCGCAAGAACGGCAAGGCGGTGATCGCAGGTGATGGCCAGGTATCGATGGGCCAGACGGTGATGAAGCCCAATGCGCGCAAGGTGCGCCGCCTGGGCGACGGATCGGTCATCGGCGGGTTCGCGGGCGCGACCGCCGACGCGTTCACTCTCTTCGAGCGGCTCGAAGCCAAGCTCGAGCGCCATTCGGGTCAGCTGATGCGCGCCGCGGTCGAACTCGCCAAGGACTGGCGGACCGACAAGTATTTGCGCAACCTGGAAGCGATGATGATCGTAGCCGACAAGGAGGTGACGCTCATCCTGACCGGGAACGGCGACGTGCTCGAACCCGTGGACGGCGTCGCCGCGATCGGATCGGGCGGAAATTTCGCGCTCGCCGCAGCCCGCGCGCTGATGGAATACGAACAGGACGCGGAAGTCATCGCGCGCAAGGCGATGAAGATCGCCAGCGACGTATGCGTCTATACGAACGACCAGCTGACGATCGAGACGCTCGACACCGCCGCCTGATGCCCTAGGGTCCGCAGCCATGCTGTGGCAGACGAACAGGCGGGGGTTGGTGACGGGCGGCGGTGCCGCGCTGTTGCTGGGGGGATGCACGACAGACGCGACGACGCGTCCGGTGGCCGCGCCCCCTGCCCCGCCGATGTGCTTGCCGAAGGTGCAGGTCGATGCCAATCGCGTGATCCGCACCGTGGCCGGGCTGCGTCCGTTCCGCCCCTCCGGCTTCGTCGTGCGCGCCGAGGCATTGGGCGACACGCGCTTGGTGCACAATTACGGCCATGGCGGCGGCGGCATCTCGCTGAGCTGGGGCAGTTCGCGCCTCGCCACCTCGCTCGGCCTGCCCAGCCATTCGGGTCCCGTTGCGGTGATCGGGGCCGGCATCATGGGATTGACCACCGCACGGCTGGTACAGGAGGCTGGCTATCCGGTCACCATCTACACCGCCGCGCTGCCACCGCAGACGACATCGAACATCGCCGGCGGCCAGATCTTCCCCACCGGCTATTTCGACGATGATGTCGCGACCCCCGAATTTCGCGGTCAGGCCGATGCCGCCGCCGACTACAGCCGCCGCCGCTTCCAGATCATGGCGGGCGACGATTACGGCATCCGCTGGCTGCCGACCTACGACCAGACGCGGCGGACCGGTCCGCTGCCGTCCGATCCTCGCTTTCCCGGACGCGTGCGGCTTGGCCCGGACGAGCACCCCTTCGCGCTCGACAATGTCGTCCGCTACGAGACCATGTATGTAGAGACCGGGCGCTTTCTCGAGCGGTTGCTGCGCGACATTCGCCTGGCTGGCGGCAAGGTCGAACTGCGCAGCTTCAACACGCCGTCGGAGGTCGCGGCGCTTCCCGAGCGCCTGGTGTTCAACTGCACCGGGCTGGGCGCGGCCAAGCTGTTCGGCGATCCCGAACTGGTGCCGGTGCGCGGACAGCTCGCGGTGCTGATCCCCCAACCCGAAATCCGCTATGCCTATGCCTTCCCCGCCGGATACATGTTCCCGCGCGGCGACGGCATTTTGCTCGGAGGCACTTATGAGCGCGGCGTATATCTCGCCGAGCCTCAGCCGCATGACATCGCCGCGATCGTCGAATCGCACCGCAGCCTGATGGCGGGATGGCGCTGCGCTTGAAGCCAGCGCGGCCACACCCCAATTTGTGAGCGCGATACTCCCTTCCAGAGAAGACACTGAATGACCGATACGCTTACCCCGAAGAACATCGTTGCCGCGCTCGATGCGCATATCATCGGCCAGCAGGACGCCAAGCGCGCTGTCGCGGTGGCACTGCGCAACCGCTGGCGGCGTCAGCGCCTCCCCGCCGAGCTGCGCGACGAGGTGACGCCGAAGAACATCCTGATGATTGGCCCCACCGGCTGCGGCAAGACCGAGATCTCGCGCCGCCTCGCAAAGCTTGCCGATGCGCCGTTCATCAAGATCGAGGCTACCAAGTTCACCGAGGTCGGCTATGTCGGCCGCGATGTGGACCAGATCGCCCGCGACTTGGTCGAGGATGCCGTGCGGCTCGAAAAGGAGCGCCGCCGCGAGAAGGTACGTGAAGCCGCATCCGAAGCGGCGATGGAGCGGCTGCTCAACGCGCTGGTCGGCGACAATGCCAGCGAGGCCACCCGCCAGAGCTTCCGCCAGCGCATCGTCGACAATCACATGAACGATACCGAGGTCGAGATCGAGGTCGAGGCTGCGCCCAACATGCCGATGGAAATCCCCGGCATGGGCGGCCAGGTGGGCATGATCAACCTGTCCGACATGATGGGCAAGGCGTTCGGCCAGAAGCGCACCAAGCCGCGCAAGATGCGGCTCGCCGACGCCTGGGACAAGCTGATCGAGGAAGAGTCTGAAAAGCGCATGGACCAGGATGACGTCGCGCGTGCGGCGCTGGCCGATGCGGAGGCCAACGGCATCGTGTTCCTCGACGAGATCGACAAGATTGCGGTGTCCGATGTGCGCGGCGGATCGGTCAGCCGTGAAGGCGTGCAGCGCGATTTGCTGCCGCTGATCGAGGGCACGACCGTTGCGACCAAATACGGCCCGATGAAGACCGACCATGTGCTGTTCATCGCATCGGGCGCGTTCCACATCGCCAAGCCCAGCGACATGCTGCCCGAGCTGCAGGGCCGCCTGCCGATCCGCGTCGAGCTCAAGGCACTGAGCGAGGAGGATTTCTTCCACATCCTCACCCAGACCAAGGCCAACCTGGCACAGCAATACAGCGCGCTGCTGGGTACCGAGGAGTTGAAGCTGGAATTCAGCGAGGACGCGCTGCGCGAGGTCGCGCGGATTGCCGCCTCGGTGAACGAGACGGTGGAGAATATCGGCGCCCGCCGTCTGCAGACCGTGATGGAAAAGCTGCTCGAGGAAATCAGCTTCAACGCCGAGGACCATCGCGGCGAGACGATCAGCATCGATGCTGACTACGTCAAGCAGCAGCTCACCGGCATCGCAAAGAATACCGATCTGAGCAAATACGTGCTTTGATCGCCTTGATCGCATTCTTTCAGTCTGGCGCTGATCCTGTCCGGTGGCCCGGAGCAGCGCCAGTTGAAGTTAGCCTCGGATTAACCATGTTCTGCTAGCGCGATCCCATGCCGAGGGGATCGCGCCTAGTCCTGCGTCAAATCTACCGGGAAATGACCGTTCATTTCCAGGGTATTTGGTCTGACATGCAGCATGGTCAGCTCGTCGCGGAAAAGGTTGGCGATGAATTTGCGCGGCGTCAGATGCTGCGGACCAGCGCCGCCTTGTTGCCGATGATCCCCTCGGTCTTCATCACCGGCGCGCTGCTTGCCCTTGTCACCTGGAACACGCCGGCCTTCGACATGGTCCTGCTTGCTGGTCTCGCAAGCCTCCTGACCATGGTTGCGAATATTCCGATTTTTCTCAAGCTGAAGTTGCTCGCGGACCAACCCGACCGCATCCAGAAAAGCCTGCCCCGCCTTGACACCGCCTTGACCGCTGTCGCGCTGGTTTCCGGGATAGGCTGGTCCACCATTATCGCAGGGCTCCTGCTCTCGGGGATCGCGCCTCTGCACGACATGGCCATCGCGATCAGCATATCGACCACCGCAATCGGTACGCTGTGCTACCTCTCGCGTCCGTTGGCAAACCTGGCCTGGTTCGCGTCGATGGGCATGGGCCTGTGCGTTGCAATTGCCGTGGCTGGCCAGTCGATGCAATTCTATTTCTACATCCTGCTGGCGACGTTCTGTTTCATCTTGTGGCGCAGCACCATGGTCATATGGCGTCATTACGCCGAGGCGATCCTGCAATCCCATCAACTTGCGGAAGCACGCGAAAACGGATTTCTGGCGGAGCAGCAAAAGGCGAGCGAAAGAGCCGAGCAGGAACTGCACGCGCAAAGGATGCTCGCGCAGCAGCATGACCGTCACATGGAAGAGCGTCGCCGGGCAAGGGCCGATCTGGCTCATGCCTTCGAGCTGTCCGTTGTGCAGACGGTCGATCGGCTCACCGATGCGCTCGCGCAACTTGGCAAAAGCGCCGCAGCCCTGCACGCCATCGGCGAGGAAACCGACAGCAGTGCGACCGAGGTGACGGCGCGCGCCAGCAATGTCGGCCTTTCGGTACAGCATGTCGCTGCCGCGATCGAACAGCTCAATCAGTCAGCCAAGGCGATTGCGCAGCGCGTAGATACACAGCATGAAGCCGCCGCAGCAGCGCGAGGGGCCAGCATGTCAGGCAGTGTCGCGGTCAGTGCACTGGCGGCCCAGGCGGAAAGAGTGTCCGAGATCACGACGCTGATCAACGACATTGCCTCGCAGACCAACCTGCTCGCGCTGAACGCCACGATCGAGGCCGCGCGCGCAGGCGAGGCTGGTCGCGGCTTTTCCATCGTGGCGCACGAGGTCAAGCAGTTGTCTGGTCAGACGCGCGGCGCGATCCAGTCGGTCGACGATACCGTGCAGGGCATCCGCGCGCGCATGGACCTGACCGAAATGACCATCGATTCCATTGCCGACCAGATCGATGTGGTGACCGAGGGGGCGGCGCATATTTCCAAGGTGATTGCCGATCAGGGCGAGGCGACCAGCGACATTCACGCCACCACGCGACAGGTCGCCAGCGACGCGCATGCAATGGAGGAAACCGCACAGGCGGTCAGCCGGAATGCCCAGCGGGTCAAGTCGGTCTCCGACGACATGAGGCGCGTCACCTCGCAACTGGAGGAGCAGGCGCTGGCGCTGCGCCGGGCCAGCAGTGCGTTTCTCGCGGAACTCAGGGCCGCCTGAACCACCTGTCGTCGCATTTGTTGCCGCCCCGCTGGGCATATCGTCCGCACCACGCTAAGCTTGACCCCGAGCGTGCGGTTTCATCGCATGTTCATCGGCGGGGCTTCACCTGTCCCGCCTTCGATCAAGCCTTTAGCCATGGAAACCGGCAGCGCATGCAGCACCGCTCCCAGCCTCAGCCTCCTGCGATAGCCCGTCTGTTTGCCAGGATGCTGGCGCTGTGCGCGGCTGTCATGCTGGCGATCCAGCCTGCTGCGGCGCAATCGATCCTGCGCGATGCGGAGACTGAGGCGCTGCTCGCAGACATGTCGCGCGACCTGATCCTTGCCGCAGGGCTCCTGCCGTCGAACGTCAATGTCGTCGTCATCAACGACCGCAGCATCAACGCCTTCGTGGCCGGGACGCAGGACGTGTACATCCATAGTGGGCTGATCGAGGCGGCGGACAATGCCAACGAGGTCCAGGGCGTCATCGCGCACGAACTCGGGCATATCGCGCTCGGCCATTCGATCACCCGGTCGGAAAACGCCTCCAAGGCGGGCAACATCACCATATTGTCGCTGCTTCTCGGGTTGGCGGCGGTGGCCGCTGGCGCGGGCGAAGCGGGGCTTGGCATCATCGGCGCCGGACAGCAGGCGGCTCTGGGCAAGTTCCTGGCACATACCCGTGGCGAGGAATCGGGGGCCGATGTCGCGGGCGCGAAATATCTCTCGCAAGCTGGGCTAACCGGCAAGGGCTCGCTGGCGTTCTTCAAGAAGCTGCAGAATCTGGAATTCCGTCTCGCGATCCCGCAGGAGGACAGTTACAACCGCTCTCACCCCCTTTCGGGCGAGCGCATCACGCTGTTGCAGGAAATCTACCAGAACGACCCGGCCTATGATAATCCGCTCGACCCCGAGCTCGAGGCGCGGTTCCAGCGGGTGAAGGCCAAGCTGGTCGGCTATGTCGCAGAGCCCACCGAGACACTGCGCGATTATCCCGAGACCGACCAGAGCGTACCCGCGCGCTACGCCCGCGCCTATGCCTGGCACAAGAGCGCGTACCCTGAAAAGGCGCTGGCAGAGGTCCGCTCATTGCTCGCCCAGGCGCCCGACGACCCCTATTTTCTTGAAATCTACGGTCAGATCCTGCTCGAATCGGGGCGCCCCAAGGAAGCGATCGCCCCGCTGCAAAAGGCGGTGGCGAGCACCAACGCCCAGTCGCTGATCGCCGGCGTCTATGGCCATGCGCTGATCGCGACCGAGGATCCGTCGAACCTCGCCGAGGCCGAGCGCGTGCTGAAGGCGGCGGTGGCACGCGATGCGGAAAATCCGTTTGCATGGTATCAGCTGGGCGTCGTCTATGCCGATCGCGGCGACACCGCGCGCGCGGCGCTGGCCAGCGCGGAACGCTATGTGCTTCAGGGCAATGCGCCATTGGCGCTACAGAGCGCCGAACAGGCGATGACCACCCTGCCCCAGGGCAGCGCCGACTGGATCCGCGCGCAGGATATCGCGATCCTCGCCCGCGATGCGGTTGAACGCCAGCGCCGCCGCCGCTAAGCCGCATCGATCCATTGCATTTCACCAACCAAGGGCCCGCCATGACATCGCAATCGTCTTCTTCCGGCGAGGCCCGTTCAGGGAAACTTCCATTTATGATCGGTGCCGGTTTGCTCACCATCGCCGCAGGTGTCGGCACGCTTCTGTGGCAGAGCGGCGCGACCGTGACCTCGGGCGGCGCGGCGGCACAGGATGCCGACAAGGCGGCGGCCGCAGCCGGGTTCGACACCCAAGACAAGGCGGCAATCGAGGCGATCGTGCGCGCCTATATCCTCGAAAATCCCGAGATCATTCCCGAGGCGGTCGAGAAGCTGCGCGGCAAGCAGGCGGCCACGCGCATAACCTCGGTGCGCAAGGAGGTCGAAACGCCCTATGCCAGCGCCTTTGCCGGCAATCCCGAAGGCGATGTCGTGCTGGTAGAATATTCGGATTTCGCCTGCGGATTCTGCCGCCAGAGCGTGGCCGATGTCGCAAAGCTGTTGGGTGAGGACAAGAATCTCAAGATCGTGTTCCACGAGCTCCCCATCCTGTCGGACGAGAGCCGCGTCGCCGCCGCCTGGGGCCTGGCCGCCGCAAAGCAGGGCAAATATTATCCGTTCTACAAGGCGATGTTCGCCGCCGGACGCCCTAGCCAGGCAACGATCGAGCAGGCCGCAAAGACCGCAGAGCTCGATATGGCTGCTGCGCGAGGCTTCGTCGCCAGCAAGCAAGCCGAGGCGGTGCTCGACGGCAATATCCGCATCGCGCAGCAGCTCGAGTTCAGCGGGACGCCCAGCTGGGTCGTGGGCAACCGCGTGCTCAACGGCGCGGTCGGCTATGACGAGCTCAAATCGGCGATCGCCGATGCCCGATCGGTGAAGAAGCCGGTCGGCTGATTCATGCGAAGGGCTGCGTGCGCCTGGGCCATGGCGGGGCTGATGGCGCTCGCGGTCCCGCTGCCCGCCATCGCCGCTTCAGGATCGCCCAAGGCTTCCGAATGGTCGCTGGATGCGTTGCGCGCGGCTGATGTCCGGGTGCTCAGCGTCGGCTACCGGCTCGCTACGGCCAACGCGCCATTCTGTCGCGCGATCGAGAATGCTGCCGGAATGACGCTGCACCATATCGGGCAGTATCCCGATGCCGCTGCGGCGCGCGCGACCTTCGGCTTTGCCGGCGACTATGCCGTGCTCGCGCTGGTCGCCGATGGCCCGGCCGCGCGTGCAGGCCTTCGCACCGACGATGCCATCGTCTCGTTCAACGGCATGCCCCTTGCCCCACCTGCCGCGGAACTCGCGGCAATCGACCAGGTCGCGGCCTATCGCCCGATAGCATGGGCCGATACGCGGATGCGGGCAGCGCTGGACAAGGGACCGGTGGTGCTGGGCATCCTGCGGGGTGGCCAACCGATGGCGATCACGGTGACTGGCACCCCTGCCTGCCGGAGTCGGTTCGAGCTGCGTCCGAGCGATTCCTATGGCGCGTCCGCAGACGGCGATATCGTCGGCATCACCGTACCGATGCTTTCGTTCATGGCCGACGATGATGAACTCGCGGCCATCCTGGCGCACGAACTGGCGCACAATCTGCTCGAGCATCGCAGGCGGCTCAACGAGGCGGGGGTGCAGCGCGGGCTGCTGCAGCAGCTCGGAAGAAACGCCAGGCTGACGCTGGCGACCGAGATCGAGGCGGACCAGCTGTCGATCTGGCTGATGGCCAATGCCGGCTATGATGCGCAAGCCTCGGTGCGGTTCTGGACGCGCTACGGCAAGCAACGCGGCAAGGGCATATTTTCTGCCCCTACCCATTACCGCTGGAAGAAGCGCGTCGGGCTGTTCGAAGCCGAGATTGCGAAGATGCAGACTGCTCCCAGAGACGCCCGGGGCTGGTATCCGCCGCTGCTCGCTGAACCACCAGCGCTGCTCGAGTAACGGTCCTGGACCGTTTGTTCCTCGCCTCGCCGCACGCATTGCGTCGTCTTGCCGCACGCTTCGAGTCGCAACAGGAACCGATAGCCCCATTTGTCAGTCTCCCGAGGAACAGGGACGAATTTCATTTCCTCAAGGAGCATCTATGCCTTTTCATGCCACCACGTCGGGCATTCGTCTGACCCTGGCCGCGCTCGCGCTTTCCGCCTCGCCTGCGCTTGTCGCCCAGCAGAACACGCCGCTGCGCGCCGATGTCGCGAGCGAAGCCGAAGCGCTTCCCGATCCCGCGACGATGACAAAGGGGCCCGAGATCAAGGGCGTGCTCACCGCGCGCCAGGGTGACCGCATCCAGGTTCAGACCGCCGATGGCAGCCGCACGATCCTGTTCGTCAACGACCAGACCCAGGTCCGCGCGACCGGCGGTCTCTTCGGAGCAAGCCGCACCCAGCTGGATACCGGCGCGCTGCTCAACGGCCTTCCGCTGACGATCAAGACGCTGCAGTCGGGCGACACGCTGCTGGCCAGTCAGATCACCTTCAAGAATACCGACTTCAAGACCGCGTCGATGATCCGCACCGGAACCGCCCAGCAGTTTGCCGAACAGACTGCAGCGACCGAGGCGCTGCGCGGCCGCATGGGCGATATCGACCAGTATAACGTCAAGGCGACGACGAACGTCTATTTCGACACCGCCCAGGCGAAGCTCAGCGATCAGGCCAAGGCGGAGCTGTGCGCGGCCGCAGGCTCTGCCGAGCAGATGGACAATGCGCTGCTGCTGGTCGTCGGCTATACCGATGCCGATGGCGACGAGGAGTTCAACCAGACGCTGAGCGAGAAGCGCGCTGCGAGCGTGATCAACTATCTGCAGCAGGTCTGCAAGTGGAAGCCCTATCGCATGCTGACGCCTGCTGGGATGGCCGAGGCCGATCCGGTCGCAGACAATATGACCGAAGAGGGCAAGGCGCAGAACCGCCGCGTTGCGGTGAATGTGCTGGTCAGCAAGGCGGTGGACGGTCTCTACGCCGAAAATTCGGCGCGCTGAGGCCTATTGAACAGCTTGGATAGAACGAGGGGGCATCCGCCATATGCGGGTGCCCTCTTCGTTTGCTCGCCTCAATCCCTTGCCGCGCTGAGCGCAATGCGGTTGCCTTCGCTGTCCTCGATCTCAGCAACAAAGCCTGCCTCGCCGATATCCTTCTTGGGATAGAGGATGGTGGCTCCCAGGGCTGTGGCCCGAGCGAGCGTGGCGTCGATGTCGTCAACGTCGAAATAGAGAATGGGACCAGTCTTGGCGGGCTTGTACACATCCCCCTGGGCCAAGGCACCGCTCGCCCCTGCCCCGCCATCGGCACGCGGAAAGAAGGCCATGGCATAACCATCGACCGTCTCCCTGCGAAGGCGATAACCGAACACCACCTCATAGAAGCGTACGGCCCGGTCCATGTTCTCGACGGGAATCTCGAAATGGACGACGGGATTGGTCATGGGGTCCTGCCTTGTGCCGGGCACTTGCGGAGAAGCACGCTCGTCAGGGGCGCAGGCCGCGAGCGCCAGCAGCATGCATGGCGCAACTCGCCATCCGCGCACGGCAATCAGGCCTGCTCTGCCACCTTGGCGTACATCGAGTTGATCGGGCGAGCCATCACCCGGCGCAGCATCGGTTCGAAAAACTCGAGCGGCTCGCTCTCGTAATCTGGGTCGAAGGCTGCCTGGTCGTATTTCTCGCAGAATTCCGCGCAGGCATCGAAATAGGGCGAGCTGCGGAAATTCTCGCGCACGTCACGATCGCCGCCGATAAAATGGAAATAGTAATAGCCCTGGAACGCGCCGTGATTGGCGCAGATCCAGTGCACCTCCTCCGACACGAACGGCTTGATGATGGCGGCCGCGACATCGGGATGGTTGAAACTGCCCAGCGTGTCGCCGATATCGTGGAGCAACGCCATGACGACATATTGCTCGTCGCGGCCATCGCGGTGCGCGCGGGTTGCGGTTTGCAGGCTGTGCTGCAGCCGATCGATCGGAAAACCGCCGAAATCGCCATCGAGCAGCCGCAGATGCGCCAGCACCCTGTCGGCCAGTCCCCCGGCAAATTCGCGATACTGCCCGGCGATGATCGCCCAGTCTTCCTGCGTCCCGTTGGTCATCGCGGTGAACTTGGCCCGAGCCTCGGGCGCCAGCGTATCCGTCATGGGCATCCTCTCCTGTCTGTTTGTACGAAGCGTAACCCAGCCTACCAGCGGATGCAAAAAATTGTGGGGTGCGGGAGCGAAACCGGCTAGACCGGGTTCACCATGGCGATGCTGCCTATCAAGCCGACACCGTTCTTTGCCAACAAGAACCGGGCCTTCTGGAACCTGCAGACGCTGGGCTGGGCAGGTGCCTTGGCGCTGCGCGGTATCTCCGGGCTCGCCAATGGCCAGCCGATCTCGTTCCTGGTGCCGATCATCATCGCGACGATCACCGGCTATTCGGTCTCGCTGGTGATGAGCGTGATCTACCAGACGCTGATCGACCGCAAGCCGCTGGTCACCTGGGGCGTGACGCTGATCGTACTGCTGACGGGATCCGCGCTCTGGGCCTTTGTCGACGCCTGGGTCGCCACGCTCTATCGCCCCGGCACCGACAGCAACTTCACCGCGATCCTGCTCGGCGCCTTCTATCTCGACCTCACCCTGCTCGGCGCGTGGTCGGCGCTCTATTACGCGATCAACTTCTTCCTGCGGATCGAGGAACAGCAGGACCAGATGCTGCGGCTGGAGAACCAGGCCACCAGCGCGCAGCTGGCGATGCTGCGCTATCAGCTCAACCCGCATTTCCTGTTCAACACGCTGAACAGCATCTCGACGCTGGTGCTGCTCAAGCAGACCGAACCCGCGAACGCGATGCTCTCGCGCCTGTCTTCGTTCCTGCGCTACACGCTCGCCAACGAGCCGACGGCGCGCGTGACGCTCGAGCAGGAAGTCGAGACTTTGAAGCTCTATCTCGACATCGAGAAGATGCGCTTCGAGGAGCGGTTGCGCGCGCATTTCGACATAGAGCCCAATGCGGCCAAGGCGCTTCTCCCATCGTTGCTCTTGCAACCACTGGTTGAGAACGCCATTAAATACGCGGTGACACCCAAGGAGGATGGGGCCGATATCAACATCTCGGCGCAACTCATCGGACCTCTGCTGCGTATCACCGTAACCGACACAGGGCCCGGATTGAAGAAGCAGGGCGAGAAAGCCAATGCATCAACCGGGGTCGGGCTGGCGAATATCAGGGACAGACTGTCCCAGGCATATGAAGACAATCACCGGTTTGAGACACGATCATCACCCGGGGGCGGCTATAGCGTGATTATCGAAATTCCGTTTGAAACACGCGAACAAAGGCAATTACAGGCATGACCATCCGCACCATCCTGATCGATGACGAGAAGCTCGCGATCCAGGGCATGCAGCTCCGGCTGGAAAAGTTCGAAGACATTGAGATTATCGATACCTGCCTCAACGGACGCGAGGCCATCCGCAAGATAAAGACACTCAAGCCCGACCTGATCTTTCTCGACATCCAGATGCCCGGCTTCGACGGATTCTCTGTCGTGCAGGGGATCATGGACATCGAGCCGCCGCTGGTCGTGTTCTGCACCGCCTATAGCGAGCACGCGATCAAGGCTTTCGAGGCGCAGGCTGTCGATTATCTGCTCAAGCCCGTCGAGGACGTGCGCCTGGCCGATGCGATCGATCGCATCCGCGAACGCATCCGCGACAAGAAGGGCCGCGAGGAAGCCGTCAAGCTGATGAACGTGCTGAACGAGGTGGCCCCCGACGCGGTGGAAAATCTCGATCTGGGCGAGGAAGACGAAGCCGCTTCGTCGAACCGCTATGAGAAGCTCATCAACATCAAGGATCGCGGCCAGATCTTCCGCGTCGATGTCGATACCATCGAGCGCATCGATGCCGCTGGCGATTACATGTGCATCTATACCGGCGACAATTCGCTGATCCTGCGCGAGACGATGAAGGATCTGGAAAAGCGGCTCGACCCGCGAAACTTCCAGCGCGTGCACCGTTCGACCATCGTCAATCTTGGGCTGGTCCGCCAGGTCAAGCCGCACACCAATGGCGAATGTTTCCTGGTGCTCGAATCGGGCGCGCAGGTGAAGGTCTCGCGCAGCTATCGCGACGTGGTGGCGCGGTTCGTCCACTGATCGCTCCGAAAGTTTGATCGTCTGAAATCGTCACCCCCGCGAAGGCGGGGGGCCCGCTTCTCACGCGACGTTAATGAAAAAGCGGGTTTCCCGCTTTCGCGGGAATGACGGCCAAGGCATTATCGCCGTGCGGCGAAGAATGCCTTCAGCAGTAGCGCAGCCTCTTCCTCTCCAACGCCTGCATAGACCTCCGGCCTGTGCAGCACCGTGGGCTGATGGAACAGGCGCGGGCCATGCTCGACCGCCCCGCCCTTGGGGTCGCTGGCCGCATAGTGCAGCCTCGCGATCCGGGCGTGCGCGATCGCCCCGGCGCACATCGCGCACGGTTCCAGCGTCACCCATAAATCGCATCCCGTCAGCCGGTCACTCGCCAGTGTTGCGCATGCCTCGCGGATCGCCATGATCTCGGCATGCGCGGTGGGATCGTGCAAAGCGCGGGGCTGGTTATGGCCCCGCCCTATGACCTTGCCTTTGCGGACAACGATCGCGCCCACCGGCACCTCGCCCAGCTCTGCTGCCTTGCGCGCCAGATCGAGCGCGAGAGCAGCATATTGGCGGGCGGTATCGAGTGTCATGGCATCCGCCTTGCCGTAATGCGCCTTGCGCCGCCAGCGGATTCGCGGCAGATACGGG
>NZ_LSIS01000158.1:0-264 GCF_001556365.1 Blastomonas sp. CCH1-A6
GGTAGAGCCAGCGTTCGAGGCCGCCCGTCAGGTCGAAATAGGCGCGGTCGATGGTCAGCACGAGCGCGCGGTCGAGCACGCCGGCATAGAACCAATCGGGCAGGATCAGCTCGATCCCGAGCGCACGGCCGTTGCCGTCCGCCAGCTCGCGCCATTCGTTGATCCACGAGAAACGATGGCGGCGGCGCTGGTGCTGCTGCCGGATCGAGGTGGCGACGGTGGTGGATTGCAGGCGGTCGAGCGCGGCCTTCAGCCGCTCGTAGC
>NZ_LSIS01000159.1:0-708 GCF_001556365.1 Blastomonas sp. CCH1-A6
GTGTTGAGCGTGCCGGCGATCACCAGCAGTTCGGCATCGGCAAAGCTCTCGGCATTGCCATTGGCGAGCGTCAGCCAGGAAAACAGGTCGAGCGACTTGCCGTCCGCGCCGAGCTTCACGACATAATCGGCATTCCAGTCGAACCCGGAGGCGAGATAGGTCAGCGTCACCTCGACCGTTGCGGCTCGGGGCGAGACGGTATCGACCGACAGCACCGGCGTCGCGAACAGCCCCCCGGGCAGGTTTTCGTAGATCACCTTTTCGGGCAGGCCCGAACATTGCAGCGCCTCGATGCCGCCTTCCGTCTGCACCACCAGCGCGCCCTGCGAGCCGCTGCGGATCACTGCCGGTTGTTCGATCACCTTGCCGGTCGCCGGATCGGTGCGCTTGAGCGTCACCCGGTTGCCCAGCGTGCCATCGACCAGCGCGCCGGGCGACAGCAGCTTCTTGTCGCGATTCTGCTCGACGATGCCGCCCGGCAGCCCGCGCACCACCGCAGACACCGCGACCATGCCCTCGGCCACACTCGCAAAGCGGATGGTCGAAGGGCCTGCGGGGACGCTCACCGTGCGCTTTTCGGTCACCACCGCAAAGCCGTTGAGGTAATCGAGGTTCATGCCCCCGCCCTGACCGCGCTGCGGATCGCGATAGATGGTGACCGCGACGGAGTCGGGTTTGGCCGAGATGATCTCGGGGCGGGTCTGGGCT